>JAZLGD010000001.1:0-2297 GCA_045616105.1 Oscillospiraceae bacterium
AACCGTTCTGGACTGGGACAAATGGCAGCAGAGCTATCTCCACGAATACCTGCCCATGCACAAGGGCGATATTGACACTCCCCTGTTTTCCGATGAATCCGTTCGTCTTGCTTCAATTCAGGCAGGCCACGGAACAACGCCCATTGTCACAGGTCGTCTTTCTCTGTATGGCGACAGAATAGAGATAAGCGGCGAGAGCAAAACCGTTTCGTTCCCGCTGAGCGATATAAAAAAGCTCTCAATAACGCTCACGGACACCATGCTTTTCACCGCATCGGACGGATACTATGAGATAAAGGCGCAAAAGCATTTTTCCGCACTCAAATATCTCATCGCATGGAGACTTCTGATCGGAAAAGAATACAAATAATCATCAAAGCTGAGTCACAAGACTCAGCTTTTTTATTGTGGTTTGCGCCTATGCGTGCTAAAATAGTTTCAAATTCTGTTTAGGCGGTTAATACAATGAAAAGTGAAAGAAGCTTCCCCAGATTCACCATAACTGCAAAGGGCACCCGCTGGATTGAGCAGGGTCACCCCTGGATATATGAGGCTGAGGTAATAAGCGGCGATAGCAGCATCGAAGCAGGCACACTGGTCGATGCAGTAAGCGAAAAGGGAAAATATCTCGGCACGGGCTTCTTCAGCCCCAAGAGCAAGATAAGAATTCGCCTCGTTTCCCGCAACGCAAACGATAAGTTCGATTCCGCCTTCTGGAAAAGGCGCATTAAGTACGCATGGGATTACCGAAAGACCGTCATGGGCAATGACGTTTCATGCTGCCGAGTGATATTCGGTGAGGCAGACGGTTTTCCCGGGCTGACGGTTGACAGATTCTCGGACATTCTCGTTGCGCAGACTCTGTCTGTTGGCATCGAGAAGATCAAGCCCATGCTATTTGAGCTTCTGTTGGAGGTTCTCCGTGAGGACGGTCAGGAAATCTCGGGAATTTTTGAGCGCAATGATGTCGCAATCCGCGCTCTTGAAGGTATGACCGAGTTCAAGGGCTGGTACGGTGAAAACCACCCCGAAAGCGCAATAACCGAGATTTGCGAAAACGGCATATATTACAGCGTTGATGTTGAAAACGGACAGAAAACGGGATTTTTCCTTGACCAGAAATACAACCGGCTTGCCGTTGCCCGCCTTGCCAAGGGAAGACGGGTCCTCGACTGCTTCACCCATACCGGCTCATTCGCGCTGAACGCCGCCATGGGCGGTGCTGAGCATGTTACCGCGGTTGACGTTTCCGAATCGGCGGTTGAAATGGCAAAGCAGAACGCCGTTCGCAACGGGCTTGACGGTAAAATGGATTTTATCGCGGCAAATGTTTTCGACCTTCTGCCCGAGTTGGAGGCAAAGGGCAAGGCTCCTTACGATTTCATCATCCTTGATCCCCCTGCATTCACAAAATCGCGTAAGACAGACAAAAATGCGGAAAAGGGCTATAAGGAAATAAATCTGCGCGCACTCAGGCTTCTGCCCCGCGGCGGCTATTTCGCCACAGCGTCCTGCAGCCATTTCATGCCCTCGGAGCTTTTTGAAAAAATGCTTAAATCCGCAGCGCTGGACGCAGGTGTTGAGCTGAGGCAGATAGAGGCTCGTCAGCAGGCTCCCGACCACCCCATACTCTGGAACGTTCCCGAAACAGACTACCTGAAATTCTACATTTTCCAGGTTGTTTGACAATTGACAGTCAATGTATGATTATGATATAAGTAAATGTATAAAAGGATGAAAGAATAAAGAACCATATAAAAGGAGAGAGTTTATGGCAAACAGACCTAACATACTCAAGCTGTGTACAAAAATCAGTCTTGAGAGCCTGACCTACACAGGCATCACCTATAAGGATTGCGAATACCGCATCCTTGCCCCCATCGTCGATGACGATATGTGTGAAGTCATGCTTCACATGAAGCTGGACACTCCCAGAACCTCCACCGAAATCGCTCAGCGCTGCAAGAGAGATGTTAAGTGGGTCGAGACCCAGCTCGAAAAGCTCCGCACCGCAGGCGTATGCCGCACAATGGAAGGCTATAACGGCACTAAGGCCGGCTGGTACTACCCCATCTGGGTTCCCGGCATCATGGAAGGCGTTCTTTCAAACAGAGAGCAGTGCGACAAGTATCCCGACATCGGCAAGTGCTTCGAAGAGTACACCCGTCTCAGAATCGCACCCCTTGCTCCCACTCTCCAGCACGGCACTAAGGGCATGGCATTCATGCGCGTTATGCCTGTTATGAGCGCTGTTGAAAACAATTCTCATACCGCTTATTACGACGAGGTTGCAGGTA
>JAZLGD010000002.1:0-14860 GCA_045616105.1 Oscillospiraceae bacterium
CGCGCCTATTATCTGCACCTCTCCGCGGCTCAGGGCAGGCTTGAGGATATTGGCTGCGTCTATCGCGCCCTCTGCCGAGCCTGCGCCGATAATGGTGTGGATTTCATCAATGAAGAGGATGACATCGCCAGCTCGCTTTACATCCTTTAAAACTGCCTTGACGCGTTCTTCAAAATCGCCGCGATATTTTGTGCCTGCAAGCAGGGCGGGAATATCCAGCGACACTATGCGCTTATTCGCCATACTGTCGGGTGCATTGCCGCTTGCGATATAAAGGGCTATGCCCTCCGCAACGGCAGTTTTTCCGACACCCGGCTCGCCGATTAACACGGGATTATTCTTACTGCGTCGGGAAAGGATCTGCACCGAGCGCTGTATTTCCTCTCTTCTGCCGACAATAGGTTCAATTCTGCCCGCTGCGGCAAGCTGGGTAAGATCACTGCTGTATTGATCCAGGACTCTTGTTTCAATATGCTTACCTGCCGGTTTCGGAGAGTTTTGAGCTGTCTGCCTGAGCTTTGCCGAGCTTACTCCGAATATGGCCATTATGTCGGTATAAATCTCGTTTAAGTCATAGCCTGCCGAAACAAGCGCAATCGCTCCGCCGCAGTCGGGCTGACGCAGAATTCCCATGAGAAGATGCTCCGTTCCTACATAACTGTGACCCAGCGCGGAGGCATCCAGCGCAGCTTTCTCAATGGCGTTCCATGCGTGGCGCGTAAGGCCCTGAGTCGGTGCTCCGGGAGCGCCCTCACCTGCCGATGCCAGAACCATGTCCCTTACCTTTCGCTCGGTCACACCCTTTTCGCGCAGGAGTCTTGCGCCAAGTCCCGCTCCCTCTTTTACTATGCCCAGCAAAAGATGCTCCGTTCCCACGTAGCTATGGCCCATCCCGAAGGCGGCAAGGCGCGCCTGTTCTATTGCCGCTTCTGCTTTTTCGGTAAATTTTTCATTGTTTCGCATTTCATATATCCTCAAAGTTCAAATTGTTTTCAATGGATTATTGACAAAATCTCAAAATAATAAATGTGTGCTTTGCATTTTTGTCCACGTATGATAAAATACAAAGGACATTTACCAAACTATTATACGAGGATGCCATGGATAATTTCGTCGAGCTTTGGGCGGGCGGCCCAACATTTGCACAATCGGAACATTTCAAACTCGGTACTGATTCAGTTCTGCTTGCCGACTTTGTTAACACCGGCTCTTACCGACGCGGAATTGATCTGGGCTGCGGCTCGGGAATTTTGCCCCTTCTCCTTTTAAACCGCACGGAGAAGCTTCATATGACAGGACTCGAAATAAACGAAGCCGCCTGCAGCTATGCCAAGGGCAATCTCGAAAGGAACGATTTTACCCAACGCTCGGAAATTATATGCGGAGATATAAAGGCTCACCGTCAGCTTTTCAAGTCAGGCGAGTTTGACCTCGTAGTCGCAAACCCGCCGTATTTTGCCGAGGGCAGCGGTTTTTCATCCCCCGATGAATCCCGCGCAAATGCAAGAGAGGAAAAATGCTGTTCCCTTGATGACATTTGCAAAGCCGCCGCATTCTTATGCAGAACAGGCGGAGCCTTCTGCCTCGTTCACAGAGCCGAACGTCTTTCCGAGGTCTTCTGCAGACTCTCGGAGGTCGGGCTTGAGCCTAAGAGGCTGCGCACTGTTTCCCACAGTGCATCATCTGAGCCTTCTCTGGTTCTGATCGAGGCTCGCCGCGGTGGAAAACCGGGCCTAAAAATAATGCCGCCTCTGTTTTTGCGAAACAGCGACGGAAGTGAAACAGACGAAGTTCTGAAGATTTATCACAGGGAGGAAAAAGCATGAGCGGAAAACTCTATCTTGTGGGAACGCCCATAGGAAATCTCGGCGATTTCTCGCCTCGGGCAGTGGAAACGCTTAAAGAGGTTGATTTCATAGCTGCCGAGGACACCCGCGTTACGCTGAAGCTTTTAAACCATTTCGATATACGCAAGCCCATGGTCAGCTATTTTGAGCACAATAAATTTGCCAGCGGCGCGAAAATATTCGACCGCATTGCCGCAGGCGAAAGCTGCGCTCTGGTGACTGATGCGGGAATGCCCGCAATCTCCGACCCCGGTGAGGATATTGTCCGCATGTGCGCTGAAAACGGCGTTGAGGTCGTGACCGTGCCCGGTCCCTCGGCGCTCATTTCCGCAATTGCACTGTCCGCACTGCCAACGCAGAGATTTTGCTTTGAGGGCTTTCTCTCTACGGCAAACAAGAGCCGCCGTGAGCACCTTGAGGCTCTGGTTAACGAACGCAGAACCATGATATTCTACGAAGCCCCTCACAAGCTCATGCGCACACTTGAGGACATGAAAAAGACCTTCGGCGGTGACAGGAAGGTTTCCCTTTGCAGAGAGCTTACCAAAATCCACGAGCAGACTCTGCGCACCACCTTTGACGGCGCTATCGAGCACTTCACCGCAACACCGCCCAAGGGCGAATTTGTTCTCGTTATTGACGGCGCACCCGAAGTTAAAAACGAGTGCACTCTTGAAGATGCGCTTGAGCTCGTTGAAAAATACCGTTCCGAGGGCTTATCCCACAAGGCCGCCTGCAAAAAAGCGGCACCCGAAACAGGCTTTAACGCAAACGAGCTGTATAACGCTTCATTAAAGTAAATACATCGCTCCCATAATTATTAAAAGCTCCTTATCCCCGCTCTCGCGGTACATGAGATAGAGAATAAGTATCAGAAGCAAATCCTCTGTTTCAAGCTCGCCGAGAGTTTTGGGGATAAGATTTTGAAGTGCGATTCCCGGGTTAGGCCGGTATATTTTTGTCGGAGGCATTGGCTTCATCTTCGGTGCCGGGGGCAGGTTATCCTCAACGCGGATAAACTTCCCGCTGTTTCCTTTATATCTGTTATACATCTTCATCGCCTCCGAATTCCGATGCTGCAAGCTGCGCTATGGATGCAAGGCGCGCAATCTTTATCGCCCTGTCCATTTTGCTCCTGCGCTTTTCGGACAGATATGGCTTCATCGCCTCCAGCAGGCGTTTGTCCTTGCCGCTCAGATTGTCGCCGCGGCTTAAGAGTCCGCTGATTTTCTTCATAAGCGCAGGGTCAATGTCAGCCTCGGCGCTCACCGCATTGGGCATTTCGCCGCCCATGATGGATTTTGCAAACGACGCAAAGCTTTCCATCTGCTTCGGATCGTTCAAAAGGCTGTTCAGTTTATCTTCAAACTCGTTCACAGGCGGCACCCCCTTTTTATTCCATGGCCTTTTTCAGACTTTCCGCAAGCCGCTGTCCCTCGCTGGTGGAAAGGACCTGAGAGAGTATATTCTTGAGTGCTGCCGCATCTCCGCTTCTGGCTGCTTTCTGAACCGCCTCGGCATCTATCATGCGGCTGACAGCCTCGCCCTCCTCGGAGTCTGCAAGATTTTTCAGCTTCTCGGTCTTACCCTGCCGCTGAAGCTCACGGCCTATTTTTTCAAATTCATTCAAAGATATCACCCCACAAGCTATTATATTCAGCTTCTTATCGGAGGTTTACCATGAAAATTGCTGTTTTTTCGGATACTCACGGCTCAACAAAGGGAATGCTTAACGCCGTAAGGGAATACCGTCCCGACCAAATCATCCATCTCGGCGACGGAAACACCGACCTTCGCAAGCTGCAGCAGGAGTTTCCCGAAATTCCCGTTCACTGTGTCTGCGGCAACTGCGACAGAGAATGCACCGCGCCCGAAACCCTAACCGTTGATTTGTGCGGTGTCACCGCTTTTCTGACCCACGGCCACCTTTACAGAGTCCGCTACAGGCTCGACACCTTATTGTATGCCGCGGAAGACTCCGGCGCAAAAATTGCCATGTTCGGCCACACCCACCGCGCAGGCTTTGATGTGATGGACGGCATATTCGTTCTCAACCCCGGCACCGCGGGAGTCGGCAGCGACAGGACATGGGCAAAGCTTGAAATAAGCTCCGACGGAAAGATTTCCTGCGACATCGCGAAAGCCGTTCTATCTTGACGAAAAATTGCATTTGCTGTATTATATAGTGTAAAGATTTTTAAGGAGGAGTATATATGGGCTTAATTCCTCAGATTACATGCCGCCGTTGCGGAAACAAATTCTCCGCATTGCGCCGCCGCTGCCCAAACTGCGGAACACGCAGAGTTCAGCAGTCAAGCCGCGTTCCCGGCACAACCCCCAGCGCAGTTAAGGGAACCGCTGCAAACGCAAGAGTTAACACCAACCGCAAGTGGCAGCTTATTTTCGCCGCAATTCTTGTGGTAGCTGTCATTATCGCTCTCATAGTTATGATAACCGTCAGCCTCAATGAGACAGACGATACTTCGCTGGCCGACAAGCACACTGCACCGGAGATATCCGCAGCTCCCACCCCGTCACCCACTCCGACGCCCACACCCAAGCCGACACCGACAGTTACAGAGCTGTCTATCTGCTACTTCAGTGAAAAGAAAGAATCCTTCTCTGCACACATCGGAGAAAAAACTCCGCTCATTGCAGAATACTTCCCGCTCACCATTGAAAACCCCGAAATCATCTGGTCAAGCTCTGATGATTCGATACTGCAGCTTACAGTTGACGAGGACAACCCCGCCAGCGTGACCGTTGTCGGCCGCAAAACCGGCAGCGCAACACTTAAGGTTCAGTGCTACGGCATGACTGCGGAAATCCCCGTTTACATTAACTGACCGTAAGTTTTTTCAAAAAAATGTTGACAATCCACTCGGCATCGGTTACAATAACCGTTGCCGACATGGACGATTGGCGCAGCTGGTAGCGCATCCGCTTGACGTGCGGGAGGTCACAAGTTCGAGTCTTGTATCGTCCACCAAAAAGTACAGTCACCTATGGGTGGCTGTATTTTTTATTTATACTGCATTGCGTCCCGAACTTGTGACCTCTATTTGAGCTTGCTCAGCAAGCGGATTAGGTCTCGGATGGCAAGTGCAAAGCATTGCCCATACGCAAGTTCGAGTCTTGTATCGTCCACCATAAAAATCCTTGAAATCTCAATGGTTTCAAGGATTTTTTATTGCCCGGTTGCTCTTTTTTGCGCCTTAATCGGGCTTTACAGAGTTACTAAATTAAATTTTTTGAAAAAATATCCCCCACGGGGGCTTGTTAAACAGGTTTTAATATCTTATCATTTAATCATCGATTGCTGGGGGTAATGATATGGATAAGTTTGAACCCGGTAAGTTAACCGAAAAGGAAATGAAGCTGATTAGAATGATTCGTGAGCTTAAATTCGGTGAACTTCAGATCCACATTGCAGACAGTCAACCTGTCAGGGTTGAGGAAGTACGCAAGAGCATTAAGCTCTAACTATAACCAGACCGACTGAAAAACAGCAGGTCATATTATACTGCCAAGAGGCAAGTGTAATATGACCTGCTTTTTTGTCGGCGTTTTTTTGGAGGTAAAGCTATGGTATCACTGTCAGCGTTAAATACTGTTGCAAAATTTTGGGACGAGGCCTCTACCGGCTTCGACGAAGAACACAACACTGAAGATCTCGCATTATGGGCAGTTGAGCTTGAAAAAGAAATAGGACTGAATGGCAATGGAAGAATTCTTGATGTCGGAACCGGCACCGGGTTTCTCGCGCTTTTACTCGCCAGACTCGGCTATGAGGTCGTCGGTGTAGATGTTGCAGAAAAAATGCTTGAGCAAGGCAGAAGAAAAGCCTTGGACGCAGGCTTGGACGTGGAGTTCATCCACGGTCTCTGTGAAGAACTGCCCTTCCCCGACTGCAGTTTCGATGCCGTTGTAAACTGCCGTGTAATGTGGACACTTACAGAACCGGAAAATGCGGTCAGCGAATGGCGCAGGGTCATCAGACCCGGCGGTAAGCTTATCTCTTACATGCGCATGATGAGTATTTCCGATAAAGACACCGAGGGCTATTATGGTAAAAACATAGAGCTTCCCTTGAGATGCGGCGGAAGAGACGAATATGTCGAAGTATATAAAGCAGCGGGCTTCAAGCGGATAATCACTGCCGAACTGCCCGAAGAGATGTCCTGTGCAGACATGCCGGGCTGGACGTCATTTACAGGAATAAAGTAATTATAACGGAAGCGGGAACAGAAATTGAAACATCGCAGTCTGTATAAAAGGATATTCAAACGACTTGTACTGCTGGTCGCAGTTATGTTTATTCTGTCAGTTGTAGTCTTCTATATGGCACGGCTTGCGCCGGGCGACCCTTTACAGTCATTCTACGGCGACGCGCTCGAAATGATGACAGACGCCGAGAAGGATGCGGCAAGGACAAGGCTGGGTCTCGATTCAAGCATAAGTGTTCAGTATGCGCGTTGGATAAGCAATGCTTTTAACGGAGACTTCGGAATTTCATTTAAGTACAAACAGCCGGTAATGCAGGTTGTAAAGCCGCTTATCGGTAACAGTTTGGTTTTGGGTATCATCGCCTACACCACGGTCTTTATTCTTGCAACGGTTCTCGCAGTATTCTGCGCACTTCACGAAGACAGATTCATAGACAAGCTTATATGCAGACTCGGCACGATATTTTATTACACTCCGGGGTTCTGGTTAGGAGTTGTCCTTGTTCTGATATTCGCAATAAACCTGGCTTGGTTTCCAAGCAGCGGAGCTTACGATGTGGGCATGAAAAATAACATTGGTAACAGAATAAATCATCTGATTCTTCCTCTTTTCGTAATGATTGCAAGCCATCTCTGGTATTACGCCTACATGATTCGAAACAAACTCCTTGATGAAATAAGAAAAGATTATGTGCTGCTTGCCAAATCAAAGGGTTGCACGCGAAGAGAGATTGTCTGTAAGCACTGCCTGAGAAATGTTGCTCCTACGATAGTAAGCATCATGGCAATATCAATATCCCATGTAATAGCCGGAACGGTGATAGTCGAAGCGGTATTCAACTACCCCGGAATAGGCAATCTCGCAGTTGAAAGTGCGAAATATCATGACTACAACATGCTCATGGTAGTTGTGCTTATAACCGGTTTCTTTATCTTTGTATCAAGCTTCATCGCTCAGACAATAAACGAAGAAATTGACCCGAGGATGAAAGAAATGGAGACAATAAAATGGTAGAAAAAACCTCAGCTCCGGATTCTGGATTCACTATTGTCGGAGCAGGATACAGAGTGCACGAGCCTCAGGAAAAAGCACCGTCATTCCATCAGAAGTTGAAGGGAAAACCCATAATTTCCGTCGCTATTCTTGTAATTATCATTCTTGGATGTATCTTCGCTCCGGTAATTGCTAATCACGATCCCGCCGCATACTACCTTGACGACCTTAACGTTGCGCCAAATTCCGAATACTATTTCGGAACAGATTCTCTTGGAAGAGATCTGTTTTCAATTATGTTTTTCGGGGGTAGGGCCTCAATTACAATCGGGCTCCTCGGTGCTGCAATAATTGCAGTAATAGGCACCGTGTATGGTTGTATAAGCGGTACTGTCAGCGACAAAGCAGACTCTGTCCTTATGAGAGTGGTTGAGCTTTGCGGAAGTATTCCGACGCTTTTGATAATTCTTATTATAACGGCAATCTTCCCCGCAAAAAATGTTGTAACGATGTCTGTTGTAATAGGCATTACCGGTTGGTTTGCCCTTGCACGTATTGTAAGAACCGAAGTACGCCAGATCAGGAACACGGAATATGTTCTGTACGCAAGAAGCTGCAGCGGAAAATTTCTATACGTGATGTGGCAGCATCTTATTCCAAACTTTCTTTCTGCTGTTATGTTTGTCGTCGTATCAAACATCAGTTCCTGCATAACAATGGAATCCACGTTAAGCTATCTCGGCCTTGGTCTCCCCCTTGATATTCTTTCATGGGGCAGCATGCTTTCCTTAGCAAACAAGGCTCTCATTCTGAACACATGGTGGGTGATCATTATACCGGGCTTGTTCCTCGTTGTAACTCTAATTTGCATAACAGATCTCGGCAACTTCCTGCGGAAAGAAACGAACAGGAAATCAAGCAATCTTTAACTGTTGTATATACCTAAACTGTATATAAAATATTTTTTGGAGGATATTATGAAAAAATCAAGATCTATTGTTGCTCTCCTTCTGATTCTCATGCTCTGCTTCAGCCTTTGCGCATGCGGTCAGCAGGGTGACGGTAACACTCAAGGAGAGGAAGGAAAGACCGATGCTTCCGACCTTTCTAACACTCTGGTATACGCCGGTGAAAACGAAGACTCTATTAACCCCGTACTTACAAACCATGATGAGCTTACCGACATCATCTTCTCGGGTCTGATGAAGTTTGATGCAAACGGCAAGCCCACCGAAGACCTTGCCGAGAGCTATGACTTCGACGAAGATTCCCTCACCTACACTTTCAAGCTGCGTGAAGGCGTTAAGTGGCACGATGGTAAGGACTTCACCGCTGACGACGTTGTTTTTACCTACAAAGTTCTCACCGAGGACAAAACTCTTTCCAGCAGTGTCACCAGCGACTATGAAGATATCGTGAGCATTGAGGCTCCCGACACAAACACCGTAGTAATCAAGCTCAGCCAGTATGATGCAAATATGCTCGGTTACTTCACTATCGGTATTATTCCCCAGCATCTTCTTGAGGGCGAGGATCTTAACACAAGCTCCTTTAATCAGAATCCTGTCGGCACAGGCCGCTTCAAATTCCGGGAGTGGGATACCGCAGGCGGTATGATCACGCTCGTTCGCAACGACGACTTCTACGGCAAAATCCCCAACATTGAGCGTATTATCTACAAGACCGTTGCAGTTGAAAGCACCAAGGCCACTATGCTTGAGTCAGGCGAGGCAGACCTTGCATGGCTGAATGCAAACTACGCCGCAACTTTCAAGGGCAAGACCGGATATAAGTCATGGGACTTCACCACTGCAGACTACCGCGGTGCATCCATGGATATGTCATCCGACTTCTGGAAGAATAATGCCGATTCCATAGGTGTCCTTAACTATGCCATTGACAAGGACGCAATTGTAAAGAGTGTTCTTAACAGTCAGGGCTGTGCCGCATACAGCCCCATTCAGCTCAACCCCCTCGGCAGCAATGCCAATGCAGACATTTACTCCTACGACCTCGATAAGTTTGCAACAGAGATGAAAAAACTCGGTTGGGAAAAGGGCGATGACGGCATTTATGTCCGCAACGGCGAGCGCTTCCACTTCACGATCCAGACTCGTGAATACGAGGAAGAGCGCGTTGATATTGCCAATCTCATGTCCAGCATGCTGAAGGAAGCCGGCGTTGAGATGGAAGTATGCCTCGTAACCAAGTTCGATTGGAAAGCCGGCTACAACGGCTTCCTGGCAGGATTCGCAACCCAGTTTGACCCCGATATGGCATATAAACAGTTCGTAACCGACGCAAGCGACAATACCATGCATTACTCCAATGCAGATGTTGACAAGTTGCTTACAGAAGCACGCCATACCGCAGATCCCGCAGCTCGACTCGCTCTCTACGGCGAATTTGAGGAAGCCTACGCACAGGCCCCCGGCGTTCTGCTCGTTGCATATCTCGACGGCAACTATGTCGGCAACAGTGCGGTTGACGGGCTCGATACCACCCGCGTTCTCGGCCATCACGCTGTTGGCGTTATGTGGAATATCGAAGAGTGGACCATTAGCAGATAATTTATATCAAAGATTTTAGGCAAGTTCACCGCTTATGCGGTGAACTGCTATTAAGATGAGGTGAACTGCGGTGTCTGAAACCATATTGGAATTACGCGATCTTGCTGTCAGTTTCAACACCCCGAAAGGTGAGGTCGAAGCGGTAAGAGGCGTAAACCTATCCGTTAACAAAGGAGAAATCCTGTGCATAGTCGGTGAATCAGGCTGTGGTAAGACCGTCATGTGTCAATCTATAATGCATCTTCTGCCGCGCTATTCTACGATAAAGCACGGAAATATAATTGTCTGCGGAGAGGATATAACCCATTACAGTGAAAAAGAAATGCGAAAGCTGCGCGGCTCAACACTGTCAATGGTGTTTCAAGACCCTTTAACTACGCTCAACCCTACGATCCCCATCGGAAAGCAGATTACAGAAGCAATATTAAAGCACGAGAAGATGAGCAAAGCCGAGGCAAAGCTTCGAGCAATTGAAATGCTTAATCTTGTAGGTATTGATGACGCTGAGAATCGTTTTGATTTGCAGCCTCATTTTTTCTCCGGTGGTATGCGGCAGCGCTGCGTTCTTGCTGTGGCATTATCATCAAAACCGAAGATATTGTTTGCTGATGAGGCAACTACTGCACTCGATGTAACGGTTGAGGCAAAAATCCTCGATCTGCTTCTCGAAATACGAGATAAAATTGGAATATCAATCGTGTTCGTTACCCACGATTTGGGGGCGGTGGCAAGAATTGCGGACCGAGTTGCAGTTATGTATGCCGGTAAGATTGTAGAATTGGGAACAGTTAACGATGTGTTTTACGATCCCCGCCACCCCTACACTTGGGGATTGTTGTCATCTCTCCCGGCACTTGCAGATGAAAAAGGTAAATTATATTCGATTCCCGGCATGCCGCCATCTTTACTCGATCCGCCGCCGGGTGATGCTTTTGCCGCAAGAAACGAATACGCTTTGGCCATAGACTATGAAGAAATGCCGCCTATGTTTAAAATCTCAGATACGCATTCTGCCGCAACGTGGTTGCTTGATGACAGAGCGCCTAAAGTCGAACCCCCAATCTCACTAAAACCTCGGAGCGGAAGATGGATAAAGAAATAATCATTGAAGTTAAAAATTTAAAACAACATTTCCGCATCAATGACAGCCTTACAATAAAAGCCGTTGAAGATGTTTCATTCTGCATACGGAAAAATGAAATCTTTGGCCTCGTCGGCGAAAGTGGCTGCGGCAAAAGCACCGTAGCCCGAGCAATGTGCAACATATATAAGCCGACCGGAGGTGAAATATTTTACGAGGGAATTCCCGTATTCGGCAAAACTGCATCATCTGAACAAATCAAAAAAATGCAAGCTGAAACGCAGATGATTTTTCAGGATTCTGCCGCCGCACTCAATCCTCGTATGACCGTCGAGAAAATCATTCTTGAACCTCTCAGAATACTGGGAAAGCTGGAAGATAAAAGCTCAACGCACACAAAACTTGTAGAAATGATGCATAATGTCGGGTTGTCTGAGAGCAATTTGAAAAAGCATCCTGCTGAACTCTCCGGCGGTCAGCGCCAGCGAGTTGCTATAGCAAGGAGTCTCATGGTTCGTCCAAAACTCGTAATCGCCGATGAACCCGTTGCTTCTCTTGATGTATCAATTCAAGCGCAAATCATCAACTTGTTCAAGCATGTGCAGATTGAACACGGCTTTTCTTTTATGATGATAGCACATGACCTTTCTGTCGTTCGCTACATAAGCGACCGTGTCGGTGTAATGTTCAGAGGAAAGCTTGTTGAGCTTGCGCCGACCGAGGAATTGTTCAGCAACCCGCTCCATCCATATACTCAATCACTGCTTTCGGCAATACATGTTCCTGATCCCATATATGAGCGCAGCAAAAAAATATTCTATTATGATCCAAAAATGGAACTGGGAACAGAAATGGTTGAAAAAACATCCGGACATTTTGTTTTGGAATGATTATAGCGCCCCGGAGAAGCTTCTAAATCAGAAATCTCTCCGGGGCTTATATATCTTTGTAAAGCCTGTCAGCGCTTTTTCTTTGCATTTTTCAGCAACATTACCATAGTTCGAGAGCAAATGCTGCTATTGAAAAAATTAGTAAATACGCAATATGGAATAACAGTTTAATATCCTCATATCGGCAATTAACCATGAGCAAAAGGAAGAAAAAGCACTCGTGCTTTTACACTTAAGAGCGGGTTCATGAGCAAAAGCAGAACCGACCAGCACATCTTGCTGATCGGTTTTTCTTCGTCAAGAGCTTACTCATAAGGTACCGTCTCTCAAATCGGCGATGGTGATGTTATAAAAATAATCATGAACCATTTCATCAAATTTCTTCCACATGGGAAGTGTTTTGCAGCCGTTGTCCCGCGGACAGCCTTCCGCATTTTCAGTAAGACATGCAACAGAAGCCAATGTGCCCTCCGTTGTTTCTAATATCTCTCCAACGGTATATTCCTCCGGAGTTCTGAGCAGTCGGTAGCCGCCTCCTTTTCCGCTGGCACCCTTGACCAGCTTTCCGGTGACAAGGAGCTTCACAACTATCTCCAGATATTTTTTTGAAATACCCTGTCTTTGTGCAGTTTCCTCAAGGGGAACCGGAATCCCGGCAGGCTGCTCTGCCAGGTCGATCATAAATCGAATAGCATAACGTCCTTTTGTTGAAATCAAATGGATCAACTCCTTCCTATTTACCCATTCTACCGCAGGTTAATAGGATAAATCAAGAGAAAAACAGAAATCCCTATTTACCTATTGACAAAGTAGGTGATAAAGCGTATTATCATGACATCGAACTTAAGCAATCATCTGAGAAAGGAACGGAATGCAATGTATAGAACTTACAAAGCTTATTCTTCCGGCATGTATTGTATGCGAATGTTGTTTTCCTGGGCATATTCATATTGCCGGGTGCATTCGCCTGCCTTGTACTGTTGCTGCACCGATATATGACATTGTCCGGGGGCTTATTGAAAGCTCCCTTTTTTTACACACGAATTTCTGCGAATTCATAGACTAAGGAAAATACCGAAAAAAGCATTTTAAAACATAAAAAACTATTTACATATTCAGAAAGGAATAATATACTATGTCCACCATTTATACATCCGCTGATCAGTTGATCGGAAAGACTCCTCTGCTGGAGCTGACTCATATTGAAAGAGAAAACGACCTGAAGGCAACTATCCTCGCCAAGCTGGAGTATTTCAATCCTGCGGGCAGTGTAAAGGATCGTATCGCAAAAGCAATTATTGACGATGCCGTGGCAAGCGGTGCACTGAAGCCCGGCGCAACTCTGATAGAGCCGACTTCCGGAAATACCGGCATCGGACTCGCTTCTGTTGCAGCAGCCAGAGGCTACCATCTCATCATCACCATGCCTGAAACCATGAGTGTAGAACGCCGTCAGCTCATCAAGGCCTATGGCGCAGAGATCGTTCTGACCGAAGGTGCAAAGGGCATGAAGGGTGCGATTGCCAAGGCAGAAGAACTGGCTGCTGAGATTGAAAACAGTTTCATTCCCGGTCAGTTTGTTAACCCGGCAAATCCGAAGGCACATTACACCTCCACCGGTCCTGAAATATGGGAAGATACCGATGGCAAGGTTGACATCTTCGTGGCAGGTGTTGGCACCGGCGGAACAGTCACCGGTGTGGGCGAATATCTGAAAGCCCAGAACCCCAATGTGAAGGTAGTTGCTGTGGAGCCTGCTTCCTCTGCGGTCCTATCCACCGGTGTGTCAGGTGCTCACAAGATTCAGGGCATCGGTGCAGGATTTGTTCCCGATGTACTGAATACAAAGGTATATGACGAGATCATTACCGTTGCCAATGAAGATGCCTTCACAACCGGCAAACTGATTGGCCGCAAGGAAGGCGTTTTGGTTGGCATTTCCTCCGGTGCGGCAGCTTGGGCAGCCATTGAGCTTGCAAAGCGCCCTGAAAATGCGGGAAAGACAATCGTTGTGCTTCTGCCGGATACGGGTGACCGTTATCTGTCGACTCCGCTCTTTGCCGAATAAAAAGCACAATTGCAGAACACGAAAAATCTGCGAAGCGATCTATGAAAAACGTCTGAGATGAGTTTATTAGTATGATTGGAGGAAGTACAAATGGCGAAGAAAGAAAATAAATTTAAAGATTACGATATTACAACCCAGGCAATTCATACCGGCACGGATTATGATACAGAAACCGGAGCGGTTCGCAGGCCACTCCACATGGCAAACAGCTACAAATTGCCTGATGATCTGTCACAGGTGAATTATTCTTCCACAGATCTGCTTATGTATGCCCGAAACGGAAATGCCAATCAGCACTGGCTGGAAGAAAAAGTTGCGGCGCTGTACGGTGCAGATGATGCTATCGTTCTGGCCAGCGGTGTCGCTGCCCTCCACGCTCTGTTTTGGACTTTACTGAAATCCGGCGATCGGGTTGTGTATCCTAATGTAAGCTATATGGCAGTGTATCGTCTGTTCCATGAATTGTTCAACAAGAAGTTTGGCGTGGAAACAGTCATGGTAGATATGACAGATCTGGATGCGGTAAGAAAGGCTATTACTCCCGGTACAAGGCTGGTACATATTGAAACTCCGGATAATCCAACTGTGGGTGTGACCGACATTGAGGCCATTGCTAAGATTGCCCATGAAAACGGTGCAATTCTTTCCGTAGACAACACCTTTGCTTCGCCTTATAATCAGCGCCCACTGGAGCTTGGAGCTGATTTTGTTGTAGACGCATTGACAAAATTTGTGAACGGTCATGGCGATGCACAGGGAGGTGCCATCATCTCTAACGACCTGATTACAATGGATCGCATTCGCTATGAGGCTCAGGTCAATGTGGGTTCGGTCATCAGTCCCTTTAATGCCTGGCAGATTTTCCGCGGCTCGGTTACGTTCCCGCTGCGCATGCAGCGTATAAATGATTCGACATTAAAGATCGCCAAGTGGCTGGAGCAGCGGGAGCATGTGACTTTTGTGTCGTACCCGGGACTTCCGAGCAATGCCGGATATGAGCTTGCCAGAAAACAGATGAAAAACGGCTTTGGCGGTGTAATTTCATTTGGACTGGACACAGACGATAAGACTGTCGAACAGTTCTGTGCAAAGCTCAAGGTGGTAACCTTTGCTGTATCTCTGGGTCACGATGAGAGTCTGATTTTCCCACAGCCCAGTTATGATGAACGCATTCATTTGTATCC
>JAZLGD010000003.1:0-6261 GCA_045616105.1 Oscillospiraceae bacterium
TCAAGGAAGGTTTCGATGCTATCCTTTGCAATCCGCACTGCCTCGGCCTCGGGTAAGGCGGGAGCGCCAGCGCAGATGAGCGGGAGAGCCACGGCTTTGCATTCTTTCTCCGAAGCGAGCGTGAGTGCGCTTTTATAGCAGGATGCAAGCAGCTCCTTTTCCTCGGGGCTGCCGTCCGCCATTTTCGGCGACGATACATGAATTATATATTCCGCGTTCGAATTATATGCTTTTTCTATGACTGCGCTGCCCGACGGCAACTTTTCGTCGGCGCTTACAATGGCATCGCAGCGCATCGCGCTTATGTCGCCTTTTTTCAGAAACAGGGGCATATATGTTCTCCTTTGGCAGGGGTAAGGTAAAAAAGTCTTTTATCAGTAACGTTATTGTACGATATCTTTTCGCAAATTACAACTTAAAAAACGGTTGTATTAATGCCCTGCCATAGTTTATAATGAGCGCAGAAAACAAAAGGAGAATCAAAATGAAAAGCATAAACGATTTTGACAGAATTCCGCTTGCCATACTTCCCACACCTATGCACAGACTGGATAATATCAGCCGCATTCTGGGTACAAACGTCTGGATCAAGCGCGACGATATGACGGGAATAGGCCTCGGCGGCAACAAAGTCCGCAAGCTGGAGTTTCTCCTTGCAGACGCAAAAGCAAAGGGCGCGGAGATCGTCTTCACAACGGGCGGTGCGCAGTCAAACCACGCCATGCTTACAGCGGCCTGCGCAAAAAGACTGGGCATGACTCCCATTCTTATTCTCAAAAAAAGAGGCGTTACGGACCGCAAGGGTAATCAGCTCCTTGAGTACCTTATGGATACCGATGTGCGCTTTATGGACACCGACAGCTATGACGATATATATGCCGAGATGGACAGAGTCGGCAAGGAGCTGGGCAGACCCTATTACAAAATCCCCTGCGGCGGCTCAAACGCAATCGGCGCTCTGGGCTATGTGAACTGCATGAAGGAAATTTCCGAGTCGGGCGTTAAGTTCGATTGGGTTGTATGCGCCGAGGGCTCAGGCGGAACTCACGCGGGCGTTGCGCTGGGCGCAAAGCTCTATATGCCCGAAACAAAGACTATCGGCATAATGGTGGACTCTGACCCCTTCGATGAGATCACTCCCGCAATCATGAGGGAAACAGTCGCGCTTATGGATGCGGATACACAGATAAGCTCCGACGATGTTCATCTTCTCAATATGTGCGGCCCCGGATACGCAATCCCGTCAGCGGAGGGCAACGCGGCAATACGCATGCTCGCCGAAAACGAAGGACTGTTCCTCGACCCCGTGTATACGGGCAAGGCCTTTGCCGGACTTATTAAAATGGCAGAGGAAGGCGCATTTAAAAAGGACGACAATGTACTGTTCCTGTATTCGGGCGGTGCAGGCGGACTTTTCGCCGTTGATGTTAATCTGGACTAATGCAAAAACTCTCCGAAGTAAAAGCTTCGGAGAGTTTTTTGTTTGTTATTAATTCTGTTACTTAGCCCATTTGTGCATATAGAAAAGAGATATGATGGGGTATATCTCAAGTCTGCCCATGAGCATGGCTATGGAAAGAACAATTTTTGAAAACGGGGAATATACAGAATAGCTTGAAGCAGGGCCGATAAGATCAAATCCCGGGCCGATGTTGTTCACGCAGGAAACGGCGGCGGTGAAGTTTGTCTCAAAGCCCAGAGGCTCAAAGCTGATGAGAAGGAATACGGCGATAATCACCGTCAGATACAAAGCGAGATAGGACAAAACGGATTTTTCCGCCCTTGCGTCCACGGGGTTGCCGTTCAGCTTGACGGGGCTTACCGTGCGCGGTGTGAAGTTGCGGCGGATCTCGTTTCTTGCGGACTGGAACAGAATTACGAGTCTGGACACCTTCAGACCGCCAGAGGTAGAGCCCATACAGCCGCCCATGAACATGAGCAGGAACAGAATACCCTTGGACAGCTGAGGCCAGAGGTTGAAGTCCGCGGTTGCGTAACCCGTTGTGGTTACGAGGGATGCAACCTGGAAGGCGGAAAGTCTGATTACTTCGGAAATGCTGTTGTAGAGGGGATAAATATTCAGCGCGATAACGGCAGATGCGGCAACGAATATTCCCAGATAAGTCCACAGCTCGTTTGAATTTTTGGCGCTTTTCCATCTGCCAAGAAGCAGAAGGTAATACAGGTTGAAGCTTACGCCGAACAGGAGCATGAACACGGTAATGACCCACTGAATGTAGGGGCTGTAAGAGCCTATGCTGTCCGCCTTTATGCCGAAGCCGCCTGTGCCGGCAGTGCCGAGGGCGTGGACGAGGCTTTCAAAAAGCGACATGCCTCCGCAAAGGAGGAAAATGGTCTCAGCGGCAGTCAGCGCAATGTATATGTAGTACAGCACCTTAGCTGTGCTCTTGGCCTTGGGCAGGAGCTTATCCACGCTGTGGCCGGGCATCTCTGCGCGGAGAATGTTTATGGAGCGGTCGGGGGCTTTGTCCATAATCGCCATTACGAAAACGAGTATTCCCATGCCGCCCAACCAGTGGGTGAAGCTTCGCCAGAACAGAATGCCCTCGCTCATGGCTTCAACATCATCGACTATGGATGCACCCGTTGTGGTAAGACCGCTGACGGTTTCAAAAAACGCATCGACGAACGAGGGAATCTGGCCGCTTATGACAAAGGGCATGCAGCCGACAAGGGAAAGGCATATCCACGAAAGAGCAACCACGGAAAAACCGTCACGGATTGACAGCCCGCGTTTTCTGTTGCGGCAGATGAGGGATAAAGCTCCGCCGACTGCAAGCGCAGTCAGGATGGCAATTGTAAATGCCAGCCAGCAGCCGTCGCTGTATATGAGGGAAACGGCAAGGGGCAGGAGAAGCAGTATTGCCTCCAGAATAAGAACCCTGCCTAAGGTATAAAAGACTGTTTTGTTGTTCATAGTATCACATCCGACAAATCATAGAGCTTCTGTCCGGCGGCGATTACGATAACCTTGTCGTGGGGCATGATCACATCGAGTCCGTTGGGGATAATGGTTTTTTCGCCGCGGATAATGCCCGCAATGATAATGTCGGGCTTTATTTTCAGATCCTTAAGAGCAATGTTGAGGTGCTTGAAGTCCTGCGAAACATCAAACTCGAGAGCTTCTACTGTGCCGTTCATAAGGCGGTAGAGCGTTTCGACCTTGCTGCCCATGGTGTTCTGCAATGCGCGGGCATACTGAGTTACCAGATCGGCAGTAATGCGCTTCGGGGAAACGATGCAGTTAAGACCCAGCTTTTCGCAGATGCTGCTGTGGCCGCCCTGATTGACCTTCGCGATTACCTTGGGAACTTCCTGAAGCTCGGCGTAGTAGGCGCAGAGAATGTTCTCCTCGTCCATACCGGTAAGCGCGACGAATGCGTCTGCGCGGTCGAGGCCTTCGTCAGACAGAAGGTGATGGTTGGTTCCGTCGCCGCAGATGATTTCGGCGTCCTTGGGCAGTATGCCGCAGATTTCGTTGCAGCGCTCCTCGTCCTTCTCTATAATTCTTACGTTGTTTCCGTTGCGCGTAAGCAGGTAGGAAAGATACATCGCAATTTTGCTTGCACCGAGGATCATGATATCCTTTGAACGCTTCTGAAGCATACCTGCGTTTTTCAGGAACTTCTGCATATCGTCCGAGGCGGCAACGACGCCGAGACGGTCACCCTCGCGTATTACAAAGTCGCCGTTGGGGATATATGCTGTCTCATTACGGAGAACGGAGCAGACAAGAAACGATGCGTTAATCTTTTTCCTAAGCTCCGAAAGCACAGCGCCGTCAAACACGGAGCCCTGCTTAACCACAAATTCGGTCATTTCAAAGCGACCCTGAGTGAATGCCTCGGATTTGGCAGCGGAGGGGAACTTTATTATGTTGTTGATTGCCTGAGCGGTGAGAAGCTCGGGGTTTATTATCATCGAGATTTCAAGTTGCTGCTTGAGGAAGTCAAGGTTCTCGGTGCTGTATTCCTGACCGCGGATTCGGGCAACGGTGTAATTTGCGCCAAGACGCTTTGCAAGGAAGCAGCTGAGCATATTGAACTCGTCGGAATCGGTTGTTGCAATGAAAAGATCTGCCGAGCCGACCTTTGCGTCGGACAGAGTCTTGAAATGAGTTCCGCTTGCGCAGATTCCCATTACATCGTAGGTATCGGTTATGCTCTGGATTACATCGCTGTCGTTATCCACGGCGGTGATCTCGTGGTTTTCGTTTGAAAGCGACTGTAATATACTTCTTCCTATTTTGCCGCAGCCGACAATTACAATCTTCATAGATATCGCCTCACTTTTTTGTTTATCGAAACGTGCCGTTAAAGACACGGAAAAATCAGAACATACACTTTTCAACTTACCATTTTATCACAACACACTCAATAAAAACAACCAAAATATGAAAAGACCGCAAAGATTATCTTTGCGGTCTTTTTTGCTGAAATTATATTGCCCTTTAGCCGAACATTATCTGGTTTACAATGCCTTCGAGGCGTTCCTGTCTGCCGCTGGAGGGAAGCTCGGGAGCACCCATCTCTGCAGCGTATGCAGCCAGCTCTTCAAGGCTTACTTCGCCTGCGCGGATCTTTGCGCCGATGCCGCTGCGGTAGCTTGCGTAGCGGTCCTCAACGAACTTGTCCAGTCTGCCGTCTTCGATAATTGCGGCGGCCTTTATAAGACCGAGAGCGAAGGTGTCCATGCCGAGAATGTAGCTTTCGAACATGCCCCCAAGGGTGTAGCTGGGACGGCGGGACTTTGCGTCGAAGTTAAAGCCGCCGGTGAGTCCACCTGCCTTGAGAACCTCCAGCATGCACATGGTTGCCTCGTATACGTTGAAGGGGAACTCGTCTGTATCCCAGCCGAGGAGATAGTCGCCCTGATTTGCGTCGATGCTGCCCATCATGCCGTTGATTGCGGAAACGCGCAGATCGTGCTGGAAGGTGTGGCCTGCCAGAGTTGCGTGGTTTGCCTCAATGTTCATCTTGAAGTCCTTGTCAAGACCGTACTGACGCAGGAAGCCGATTGCGGTTGCGGCGTCGAAGTCGTACTGGTGCTTCATGGGCTCTTTGGGCTTGGGCTCGATGTAGAAATCGCCCTTGAAGCCTATGCCTCTGCCGTAGTCAACGGCAAGGTGCATGAGCTTTGCGATGTTCTCCTGCTCGAACTTCATGTCGGTGTTAAGCAGGGTCTCGTAGCCTTCGCGGCCGCCCCAGAATACATAGCCTCTGCCGCCGAGCTTGACGGTGATGTCGAGAGCCTTCTTGACCTGAGCTGCTGCAAAGCAGAAAACGTCAGCGGAGTTGGTGGAGCCTGCGCCGTTCATGAAACGGGGGTTGGAGAACATATTTGCGGTACCCCAGAGGCACTTGATGTTTGTGCCCTGCATCTTTTCAAGAATGTAGTCGGAAATCTCGTCGAGGCGGCGGTTGGTTTCCTTGATGTCGTCAGCCTCGGGAACGAGGTCAACATCGTGGAAGCAGAAATACTCAATACCCAGCTTCTGCATGAACTCAAAGCCGGCATCAACCTTTGCCTTTGCGTGCTCCATGGTGCCCTTTTCGACCCCGAAGGATTTGTCAGCGGAGTCGCGTCCGTACATATCGGTGCCTGCTGCGCCGAGATTGTGCCACCATGCCATTGCGAAGGGCAGGTGCTCCTTCATGGGCTTGCCGAGCACGAGCTTTTCGGGATCATAGAACTTGAATGCAAGAGGATTCTTGCTCTGTGCACCCTCGTATTTGATTACGGGAATATTTTCAAACATCATGTTTCAGTCCTCCTTAAGTATTTTAAACAGCGGTTTTACTGTGGGATATATTGCCTTGAATTTGCGGTAGCGTTCCTCATACAGGGCCGCAAGCTCAGCCTCCGGCTCAATGCTGGAGCTTACGCTTACAAGTGCGTCGGCACATTTGCTTACGCTCTCGTATTCTCCGCAGCCTACCATTGCAAGCATTGCGCCGCCGTAACCGGGGCCTTCCTCGGTCTGAGGAATATCAATGCTGATGTTAAGAACGTTTGCGATGATTTTGCGCCATACGGGAGCTTTCGCGCCGCCGCCGCAGAGCTTGCTGCGCCGGATGTCAATGCCGAGGCTCTTTGCCACCTCAAAGCTGTCGCGGATGGCAAAGCTGACGCCCTCAAGGACAGCCTGCACCAGATCGGTGCGGGTGTGTCCATGCTCATACCGACAAAGGTGCCGCGGGCATCCGTATCGTTGATGGGGCTGCGTTCGCCCATCAGATA
>JAZLGD010000004.1:0-8375 GCA_045616105.1 Oscillospiraceae bacterium
TGTTCTGTCGGTGTCGCCGATTATCTTCATCTCCTGAGTGATGTTGCCTCTGGAGAACTTCATTTCGTAGATCTTGCCGTTCTTGTGAACGTGGACCTCCAGCCATTCGCTCATTGCGTTAACGACGGAAGCGCCGACGCCATGAAGACCGCCGGATACCTTGTATCCCCCGCCGCCGAATTTGCCGCCTGCGTGCAGAACGGTGAAAACAACCTCAAGAGCGCTCTTGCCGGTCTGTTCCTGAATATCCACGGGGATGCCGCGTCCGTTATCGGAAACGCTTATGATATCGCCCTCTTCTATAACGACCTCGATATGGTCGCAGTAGCCTGCAAGCGCCTCGTCGATTGCGTTGTCTACAATCTCATAAACAAGGTGGTGCAGACCTGATAAAGAGGTCGAACCGATATACATACCCGGGCGCTTTCTGACAGCCTCAAGTCCTTCGAGAACCTGAATCTGCGAAGCGTCATACTCCTGAGTAATTTTTTCGTTTATCTCTGCCATTTTATATCGCTCCTGCAATGTAGTAATCTATAAAAGTGTTCCTGTAAATTAAGGTACAAATAAAAACTAAAAAACAAAATCCCCGTTATTTCGTTTAAGAAGAGTCTGGGTTGACATCTGGCTCAGATAGATTTTCATACCATTTTCGTCGCGGCAGACAACGAAGGATTTCGGAATATCCTCCGCAACATTTATGACCTGCCCGCTCTTTTCGGCAAGGTTCAGATACTTTCGCGTCAGATGGGACTGGCTCGTATTATCAAGGTCGAATATGCCGACAATGCTCTTTTTTTCGACCAGCGCGCCGCTGCCTAAATGGAGATACATTATCTTATTCTCCCCTTGTCCACATGGATGACCTTGCCGCCTGTGCGGTTTGAGATACCCTCGTCTTCGCAGCAGGTGATAAGGGTCTGTCCTCCGCCTATGCGGTTAAGCACAAATTCCTGACGCTTGGTGTCAAGCTCGCTGAGAACATCGTCAAGCAGCAAAATCGGATATTCGCCCGTTTCCGAAAGATAAATTTCTCTCTCCGCAAGCTTTATTGAAAGAGCCGCCGTTCTGGTCTGACCCTGACTTGCAAAGGAACGGGCATTTTTTCCGTTGATGGAAATTATGAGGTCGTCCTTGTGCGCACCGGTCAGACATTGCTGAGCCTCAAACTCCGCTTTTTTGTGGGCCTCGTGGTGGTCGCAAAGGTCGTAGTATATCTCCTTTGCCGAGCCGAGAGGATCACGCACGCTCGAAACCGTGCTGTACTCAATTCCCAGCTCCTCGCCGTTGCCGGAAAATTCGCTGTGAATTGGCTTTGCCTCTTCCTGCAATCGCTGTGAAAAGGCGGCGCGGTATCTTATAAGCTGCGCCGACATTCTGTTCATTCCGTCGGTAAACTCATCCAATGTATCAAGAAGTGAGGGCTTTTCCCTCCAGTCCTTAAGAATGCGTGTTTTGTTTTCGTAGTAGCGGTTAAATTCCGTCAGATATTCGCCGTATCTCGGCCTAATCTGGCAGATGGCGTTGTCAAGAAGCTTTCTTCTTGCCGCCGCGCCCTCTTTTATGAGGTTAAGGTCATCCGGACAGAAGAGCACCGCCGTCAGCGTACCCGAAAGCTCGCCCGCCGTCTTTTTTACGGAATTGACCTTTATCTGCTTTCTGACTCCGTGGCGCAGAACAATGTTCACCGTCTGCTCTCTGTCATGGCTCACTATGTCGGCAAGAATGTCCGCCGAATCGTAGCCAAAGCCGATAAGCTCTTTATCAAATCTGGTGCGGAAGCTCTTTCCCGTCGCCATCATGTAAACGGCCTCAAGAAGATTGGTCTTTCCCTGAGCGTTTGCGCCGTAAATAACGTTTGTGCCCGGGTCAAAATCCGTGGTCTCGAACTCATAGTTGCGAAAGCCGTTAAGTGCAATCCTATTAATTTTCATTTTCTGAAACTACTTCAATCTCGAAGCGCTCAAACTTTACCTTATCGCCGGGACGGATTTTCTTTCCGCGCATGGTGCAAACCTCGTCATTAACGAAAACCATGCCTTCGGAAATGGCGTACTTAGCCTCGCCGCCTGTTCCGACCAGCGCCGCAAACTTCAAAAGCGCATCGAGCTTTATAAATTCTGTGTTTATCGAAACTTTTTCCATATCTATTACCTTTTCTAAAGCGGAATCTGATTTTTTATAAAGAAATATAAAAGTCCCGCTATTGAAAGAATTTCGGGAACAGCAAGCTTTCCCGTTAGCATTTTTAAACTTTCTTCACCAAAACTGCCTTTTTCAATTTCATTTTTTATAATAAATCCTTGAATAACGCAGCATATAAGAGTCATAAGTCCGAGAACATAGCATGGTATTTTCATTGTCATTGCTACATCCACTGCAAAAGACCTCATATATATGTTCAATGCGGCAATTATCGCATAAATCACATTTGCAAAAACGATACCTACAAAAATAATAAGTCTTGCTTTTGATGAATTATTACCTTCAATTTTTTTATACGCGCTCAAAAACAAAGCCGCGGCAATAACAAATCCAAGTAAGCTTTCCGCAAGCATTATTAATGCAAAAGTCGGCATTTTTTTACGCTCTCAGTCTGATGGGAAGAATCATGTACTTGAACTTATCGCTGCCGTCTGCGGGAAGCAGAACGCAGGGGGAAGAGTTGGTATTAAGGCAGACCATAAGCTCATCTGCGGGAGCAGCCTTAAGTGCGTCCATGAGATAGCGGTCGTTAAAGCCGATCTCCAGACCTTCGGCGCCGCCCTCGCACATGCAGACGTCTTCTGCCTTTCCGATGGGAGTTACGCACAGACAGTCAATAAGACCTTCGTTGAATGTCATGCGTACGGGATTTTTGGTCTTCTCATCAACAATGAGGGAAACGCGGTCAACAGCGCGCTGCATCTCGGTGCGGTTAACCTTTACATTGTACTTGAACACTTCGGGAACAGCCTTTTTGTAGTTAAGGAAGTCGCCCTCAAGACGTCTTGTTACGATAACGGTGCTGCCCACGGAGAAGGAAACATGATTGCCGCCAACGGAAATTTTAATCTTGTCCTCAACATCGGAGCATATTCTTTCAAGATCGGAAAGAGCAGCACCGGGAACGATAAACTCATTGTGACCGTCCTCGCCCTCAATTGCCTCGCGGCGGAGAGCAAGACGATAACCGTCAACGGAAACCAAAGTAAGAACTCCGTTTTCAATCTCAAACATTGAGCCGGTGTAAACAGGGCGGCTGTCATTATCGCTGACTGCGAAAATGCTCTGATTGATCATGCTCTTAATAACGCCCTGAGAAATTTCAAAGCTCTTAAGTCCGTCAACAGAGGGAAGCTCGGGATATTCGCCGGAATCCATGCCCATAAAGCTGAATTCTGTCTTGCCGCACTTGACAGTGGTCATTCCCTGCTCGTCGGAAATAATGCTGACGATACCATCGGGCATGCGTCTTACCATTTCGCCGAAGAGCTTTGCTTCGAGAACAATGGAGCCGGGCTCGGAAATCTGAGCCTCGATGTTTGTATAGATACCTTTTTTCAGATCATAGCCTGTTACGCGAAGAGATTCGCCGGCCTCAAGAAGAAGACCTTCGAGAGTGGGAATAGGGCTTTTGGAAGCGGTTGCTCTTGAGCAGGTTGCAACTGCTGTCTGAAGAAGATGTTTTTCGCAGGTGAGTTTCATTTTCTTATCCTCCCGACTTTAAAGTCGTTTTTTATCAATAAATAAATCTTAAATATTTTAGAAGCAATAGCAGTAGAACGAAATATTGTTGAAAAGTGCGAAAAGAGATTGAAAATCAAGAAATTCCGATGTTCACAAAAATGTTTGTAAATTTTGAGTTTCCAACAGGGCAAAATCGGCTCAAAATTTATCAACACAAATTAACAGACATTAAACAGCTTTTCAAAAATAGAATGTTCAAAGCTTAATTTGAATTTATGTTGCTTGTAATATCGCGTACAGTAGCCGCAATGTTGGGGTCTGTCTTAATAAGGTCCTCAATCTTTTTAATGGAAGCGAGAACGGTTGAATGGTTTCTTGCCTCATATTCCGCGCCTATGTCTTTAAGAGAAAGATTTGTAAGGGTGCGGATAAGATACATTGAAATCTGACGTGCCGTTGCGGTGTTCTTGGAACGGTTCTGTCCTCGCAGATCCTCTTCAGTTAGAGAGTAGTATCTTGCGGTTTCTTTAATGATAAGCTGAGGAGAGGGGATGAATGTTCCGATGCGTATAACATCCTTTATAGCGCGTTTTACGGCGACGGTGTCTATGGTGCTGTCCAGTATCTCCTTATAGGCTGTGAGACGCTTTACAACGCCCTCAATCTGTCTTACGTTGGAGGTAATGGTCTCCGCTATATAGGTTACCGCATCATCATCGAGAACAAGGCCGAACTGCGCCGCCTTGTTGCGGATAATAACCATTCTGGTTTCCATGTCGGGGGGCTGAATATCCGCCATGAGTCCGCCCTCAAATCTGGTGCGGAGTCGGTCGTCAAGAAGTGACATTTCAAGAGGAGGTCTATCGGAGGTGATTACTATCTGATGGCCTGCCTCGTATATGTTGTTGAAGGTGTGGAAAAATTCTTCCTGAGTTGAGTTCTTGCCGGCGATGAACTGAATATCATCGACGAGGAAAAGATCAACATTGCGGTATTTGAGTCTGAACTCCTCGCCTGTGCCGTCCTTGATAGCCTTAATCAGCTGGTTTGTAAATTCGTCGCCCTTGATGTAGGCGATCTTCACATCGGGATTTTTTTCATGAAGTGCCTGACCGATTGCAAGAAGAAGATGAGTCTTTCCAAGACCCGAGTTACCGTAGATGAAAAGAGGGTTGTATGCGCTGCCCGGCTTTTCGGAAACTGCGACTGCGGCGGCGTGGGCAAACTTGTTTGAGTTGCCAACTATGAAGCGGTCAAAGGTATAGCCTGCCATTTCGGGAAGAGGATCCTCGTCCGCCTTGGCTGACTGATAATCGTTGATCTCATCTCCCGCTAAAACGATAAGACCGAAATCAGCGGAGAATATATCTGAAAGAGCCTGCTTGATGGTGTCTGCAAAACGGCTCATGATAATGTCACGCTTAAATTCCGAGGGAGTGTGAATAACAAGATTGCATGACTCAATCTCGATAGGCTCACAGTCGGAAAACCATGTTGCAATTGCTGTTGGGGTCAGCTCCTGAGACAAAACATCCATAACAGCCGACCATATATCTTTTATTGAATTCATCTTCAAGAAAACACCTCAATTTCCGCCGATATTTTATCACTTAATTATAGCAAAAATGCCCTTATAATGCAATAGATATTATATTATAATGTATAAAAAACAGGCTCTTTTTCATCAATTTCAAAGCAAAAAATTCCGAGGTTTGTTTTATGGCGTTTTTCGTTCTTTTTCAGCGTTGAAAAAAGGGCTTAGATGGATTATAATTAGTTCACTATGCAGCTACTTAATCAGCAGATTTTTGAGAATAAGGAAGCAGCCGCCCTCCCCGGTCTTCTGGAGAGCGGAGGACTTCCCGCGCTCATTTCCGGCCTTTCCGCTGTCCACAGGGTAAACCTTGCTTCCGCTCTGTACGAAAAATGCGGCGGGCCGCTTTTTGTCATCTGTCCGGATGAAGCATCCGCGGACAGCTTCGCCCGGGATCTGGAGTGCATGACGGGTGAAAAGCCCCTGCTTTTAAATGCAAGGGAATTTACCTTCTACCCGACTCTTGCCGCATCAAGACATTCCGAGCAGTCCAGAATATCCGCTTTGGACGCTCTGGCGCGCGGTAAGGCACCGCTTTGCGTTGCAACCGTGTCAGCGCTCATGCAAAGATGTATCCCGCCTGAGGCGCTTTTAAAGGCCTCATTTACCGTGTCCGACGGAGGCGAGTGTCCTCCCGAGGAGCTTGAAAGAGCACTCATCCGCTGCGGATACGCCCGCACCGAACAGGTTGAGGGAGCGGGACAGTATTCCCGCCGCGGCGGTATTCTCGATTTCTTCTCTCCCTTGTATCCCGAGCCTGTCAGAATAGAATTCTGGGGCGACGATATTGACTCCATGGGCTTTTTCGATGTTTCAACACAGCGCAGAACAGAGGCGATTTCCGAATGCAGTATTCTGCCTGCGGCGGAGACTCTTCCCACTCTTTCATCAGGCGGTGTTGAAAACATCTGCCGCATAATGGATGACTATGCCGAAAAGTGCGAGAAACGCAAAAAAAGCGAGCAGGCTCAGGCACTTGCGGCAACCCTGAGAGAGGATGCCGAGCGGCTTAGACAAGGCTTGTCGATGTCGGATGCCGACCGCTATCTGCCCATTATTTATGACTTTGCCTGCGGCATGGATTATATACCCGCGGAGGCGCTCATCGTGTTTGACCAGCCTTCACGCTGCGCCGACAGAGCCAAGGGCTATGCAAAGCAGCTGAACGAGGATATAGGTGGGCTGAACAAAAAAGGAATGGTCGCAGCATCCTCAGATTCCTTCCGTTTTTCCTTTGATGATGTCTGCCGCAGACTTGCCGACTGGCCCGTTTATATGGCCGATGCCTTTACTGTCGGAAGATATCCGATAGAGCCGAAAACTCTTGCCAGCATCCCGGCAAAACAGCTTCCGTCTTACGCCGGTTCCGTACAGACAGCGGCGGACGATGTTGCCCTTTATTTAAAGCAGGGCTACCGCGTTGTAACGCTTGCAGGCGATATGCGCAGAGCTCAGGTTCTGCAGAGCTTTTTCAAGGAGCATGGCATCAAAGCTCTGTTGTACGAAAATCTCGAAAAAATGCCCGAAGAGGGCTCATGCTATATAACTGTCGGCGCGCTTTCAGCAGGCATTGAGTACCCCGGACTCAAGCTTGCAATCATCTCCGATTCGCAGATGATAAGAGTTCGCGAGAACAGAAAAAGCCGCAAAAAATCTCAATCCGCCGGACAGAAAATAAACTCCTATGCCGACCTTTCGGCAGGTGACCTTGTCGTTCACGAAACCCATGGAATCGGCCGCTTTGCGGGCATCGTTAAGATGAAGGTGGACGGCTTTGAAAAGGACTATGTAAAGATTGCATACGCGGGATCGGATACGCTCTATGTTCCCGCAACGCAGCTTGACATGGTGACGAAATATCTTGGTGCGGGCGAGGATAAGCCCGTAAAGCTTTCAAAAATGGGCGGTGCGGACTGGACCCGTACCCGTTCGAGAGCAAAGGCGGCTGTAAAGGACCTTGCAAAGGGACTCATTCAGCTTTACGCAGAGCGAGCCCGGGTTCCGGGATACGCATTTTCACCGGATACGCCGTGGCAGACCGAGTTTGAGGAAAACTTCGGCTATACGGAAACGGATGACCAGCTCAGGTGTATTGCCGAAATCAAAGCCGATATGGAATCCTCCGTTCCCATGCACAGACTTCTCTGCGGCGATGTAGGCTACGGCAAAACCGAGGTCGCACTGAGAGCAGTTATGAAGTGCATAATGGACGGAAAGCAGGCGGCAATACTCGTTCCCACAACGGTGCTTGCTCAGCAGCACTATCAGACCGCGGTGCAGCGCTTTTTCGGCTTCCCCGTTGAGATAAGCGTGCTCAGCCGATTCAGGACACCTGCCCAGATAAACCAAACCCTCAAGAATATGCAGAGCGGAAAATGCGACCTTGTTATAGGCACTCACAGACTTCTGCAGAAGGATATAAAATTCAAGGACTTAGGCCTTCTCGTTGTTGACGAAGAGCAGCGCTTCGGAGTTTCCCACAAGGAGCATATAAAGGAAATGTCCCGCGGAGTTGATGTTCTCTCTCTGTCGGCAACTCCCATTCCGAGAACGCTGAATATGGCACTTTCGGGCATACGCGATATGTCGGGAATTGAAGAGCCGCCTCAGGACAGACTTCCAGTTCAGACCTTTGTCATGGAGCATGACTGGGGTGTCATCTGCGATGCAATAGGCCGCGAAATTCAGCGCGGCGGTCAGGTCTATTACCTGCACAACAGAATTGACAACATCGAGCGCACGGCAATCAAAATAAAAAAGATGCTCGAAGATGTTTGTGGCGAGGTCTCCGTTGGAGTTGCCCACGGTCAGATGGATAAGGATATGCTGTCTTCTGTCATGGAGGATGTTGCCGACGGTAAGATACAGGTGCTTGTCTGCACCACCATTATCGAGACCGGCATCGACATCCCCAATGTAAACACTCTTATCATAGAGGATGCGGACAAAATGGGTCTTGCCCAGCTTCACCAGATAAGAGGCCGTGTAGGACGCTCCACGAGGCGCGCTTCGGCGTATCTGACCTTCAGGCAGGACAAAGTTCTCACCGAGGTGGCGGAAAAGCGCCTGACGGCAATAAGAGAGTTTGCGGAGTTCGGATCGGGACTCAAAA
>JAZLGD010000005.1:0-26904 GCA_045616105.1 Oscillospiraceae bacterium
AGCAATGAGATAAGAAGCGCCGTTCTCGTTATTCACGGAGACAAGGCCCATAGCTACTATTTCGGAAAAGAAGCTTATGAGGCAATGGTCAGTGACAGCAAGTATACAGATAATAAGGAGCTGCTCACCATCCCCGGAGCAGTTCACACAGACCTCTACGACAATCTGGAGGTAATTCCGTTTGATAAGCTTCAGAGCTTCTTTGAAGAGCACCTGAATAAGTGATGCAAATAGATTGCATCCGCGAATCTGTTTTCAGGAGAGTGAGAGCATTTTGAACAAACTCGGGTTTGGATTTTTGCGGCTTCCGAAAAAGGGCGCTTCGTATGATTGGGAGCTTATTAATGCCTTGACGGATAGCTTTATGGAGCAGGGAGGCAACTACTTTGATACCTGCTATACCTATCTGAACGGGCAAAGCGAGGAAGCAATCCGCCGCTGCCTTGCAGCACGCAAGCCGAGAGAAAGCTATCAGCTTGCGGATAAGATTCCCGGCTATCTATGTAAGTCGTATTCCGATTGTCAGAAGTTTTTTGATGAGGAATGCAGACGCTGCGGCGTGGATTATTTCGACGTATTGATGCTGCATTGGCTGAACGGCGAAAACTATAAAATTGCCGAGAAGCTGGATGAATTTCGCTTTCTGCGGGAGAAAAAAGCAGAGGGAAAGGCGATACGGATAGGATTTTCATACCATGACAGCGCAGACCTTCTGGAGGAGATTCTGACCGCACATCCCGAGGCCGATCTGGTGCAGCTTCAAATCAACTATCTGGATTGGGAAACGGCAGGCATCGAATCACGCAGATGCTACGAAGCCTGCGTGCGTCACGGTAAAAAGGTAATAGTAATGGAGCCTGTGAAAGGGGGAACTCTTGCGCAAATACCCGAGGAGGCCCGCAATATTCTCAGCTCTATGCACCCGGACTGGACACCGGCACAATGGGCGCTCCGATTCGTGCAATCGCTGCCTGAGGTGGAGATATGTCTTAGCGGAATGAATGCGCAGGAGCAGGTCGAAGAGAATATGCAGCCGTTTTTGCCGCTCAACGACGAAGAAATTGAGCTGCTTATGAGTGTGCGCTCCATCATCAACGGGAAAACAAAAATTCCCTGCACCGGCTGCCGATATTGCGAATCCCATTGTCCGCAAAAAATAGCCATTCCGGACTGTTTCAGAATGTACAATGAGGTCTGTCGCTATCCGCAGGATGACTGGAAGATCATGCCCGCCTATCGTCACATGGCGCTGAGCCACGGAAGCGCAGCAGATTGTATCGGCTGCCGCAGCTGTGAAAAATCCTGCCCGCAGAGGATCCCGATTTCCGAACGAATGAAGGAAGTTGCAGATACATTCCGATAATGGTTCGGAACAAATAAGAGCTTAAATTGCAAAGAAAATATGAGCACGTTAAAGAGGAGATGTTAGCTATGCAGAAAAAAATAGTGCAGACTGCAGGCAGAACTCAGTTAGGCGAATTTGCACCTGAGTTTGCCCACTACAATGACGATGTTCTCTTTGGGGAGAACTGGAACAATCAGGATGTTGACCTTAAAACAAGAAGCATTGTCACAGTTGTTGCATTGATGTCATCGGGGATTACGGATTCCTCCCTGAAATACCATTTGCAGAACGCAAAAGACCATGGGGTAACGCAAAAGGAAATTGCCGCCATTATTACACATGTGGCATTTTATGTTGGCTGGCCCAAGGGTTGGGCAGTGTTTAATCTGGCAAAAGAAATCTGGGAGGTCGGTGAAGGAGAGCTTCCTTATGAAGATGAGGCTATGAGAGCCCACGCAAAAGAGATGGTATTTCCAATCGGAGCTCCTAATGACGCATATGCGGAGTATTTTGTCGGTCGAAGCTATCTTTCGCCAATCTCAACCGAACAGGTTGGCGTTTACAATGTTTCTTTCGAGCCTGGCTGCCGTAACAACTGGCATGTGCATCATGCCTCTGAGGGCGGCGGACAGATTCTGGTGTGCATAGCCGGCCGCGGATACTATCAGGAATGGGGCAAGGAAGCTGTGGAGATGAAACCCGGCGATTGCATTAACATTCCGGCAGAGGTGAAGCACTGGCATGGTGCGGCACCTGACTCCTGGTTCAGCCACCTGGCGATGGAGGTCCCCGGAAAAGACAGCTCCACCGAATGGATGGAGGCTGTTGCCGCTGAGCAATACGGAGCGCTGAAATAAAGCGAGCTATGCCGAATAACGGATTTCAATAGTACGCAAACAATTAAAAATGATATTGAAAAGAAAAACTCCTGTATCATCCTTGATGATACAGGAGTTTTTTAAACCTTTACAGGCTTTGTTTCGTAGACTTTATACTGTCAAATATCTTTTTTCTCCCGCCTTATCAGCAGGCAACTATTTCTTTAATATTCATCTCCTGCCCCTGCTGCAGCCATGTTTCGCCGCTGCCGCAATGCGGACAGGTCTTGCCGTATTCAAGCGTGGGATAGGTGCTCTTGCAGTTGTCGCACCAAGTTATAGCCGGAATGGTTTCGTATTTGAACTTAGTGTGCTCAATGAGCGGAGTCTTCTTCGCATACCAGTCCCAGCAGTCACTCAGATATTCCGGCACTATACCGGATACCTCTCCGAACTCCAGCGTTACGGATTCGATATTTGTAAGATTGTTTTCTTTTGCGATCTCTTCGACCTGTTTGATTACATAGGTTACTATGCTGAGTTCGTGCATAACTTTCCTTTCTAAAAAAACAGGTGCGGGTTTTATCCCGCACCTGTCAGACATGTTCCGGGATTATTTGCCGGAAATTTTCTTTTTAATTATCTTTACTCCGCGCTTTGCAGCATAGGGAAGAATTGCCTTGAACTTGTCCTCGGCAACAACCATGGTGGAGCACTCGGGGCGCTCTCTTCTGAGGTGGATTGCGTCGAACTTACACTGAACTGTGCACATACCGCAGCCAAGGCACTTGTTCGGGTCGACAACGCTGCGGCCGCAGCTCAGGCAGCGGGAAGCCTCAGCCTTGATCTGCTCCTCAGTGAATGTAATGCGCTCGTCGTGCATGGACTTGATCTTTGCAACGTCGATTGCAACCTTTGCACGTGCGGGCTTGTTGACGCTCTCGGAAGGAATAACAATGTTATTCTTGTCCAGCTCCTTGAAGTCGCGCAGGTTGCGGTGGAGAGTGAGGGACTGACCTGCGTTGACAAAGCGGTGAATGGAGATTGCGCCTTCGCGGCCTGCTGCAATTGCGTCAATTGCAAACTTGGGACCGGTGTAAACGTCGCCGCCGACGAAAATGTCGGGCTGTGCGGTCTGGTATGTGAAGGAATCTGCTTCTGCGCTGTCCTTCTTGCCCTTGACGAGAGCGCCTGTATCGAGGCCGCCCCAGTCGATGATCTGACCGATAGCGGGGATGATGCAATCGCACTCAACATCGCCGCAGTCGCACTTGAGAGCAGCGACTTTGCCGTCGGAGCCAATGACCTCAACGGGCTTGTGCTCGAATACGAACTTAACACCCTCTGCCTTAGCCTCTGCGACTTCGTCTGCAGCTGCGCGCATATCCTCTTCCTTGCGGCGGTATACGACGGTTACGTCTGCACCGAGGCGAAGAGCGGTTCTTGCAACGTCCATTGCAACATTGCCGCCGCCGATAACAGCGACCTTCTTGCCGGCCTTGACCTTTTCGCCGTTGTTGACCTTGCGCAGGAAGTCGATGCCGCCGATAACGCCTTCAAGATCCTCACCGGCAACTCCGAGGGGAACTGCCTTCTGAGCACCGATTGCAACATAGAATGCCTTGTAGCCTTCATCGCGAAGCTGCTGGATGGTGACATCCTTGCCGACCTCAACGCCGCAGCGGAACTCAACACCCATCTCGCGCAGAACTTCGATTTCGGACTTAACTACATCCTTCTCAAGACGGAAGCTGGGGATGCCGTTTACGAGCATACCGCCGGGAACTGCTTCCTTCTCGAATACGACGGGCTTGTAGCCTTCGATTGCGAGGAAGTATGCGCAGGACATACCGGCAGGGCCTGCACCGATGATAGCGATCTTCTGATCAAACTCTTCGTGTGTGCAGGAGGACATGGGAGGCACGTAGTGGTGCTCAGCCTTCAAATCCTGCTCAGCAATGAACTTCTTGATTTCGTCGATTGCGATTGCTTCGTCAACGCTTGCACGGGTGCATGCGTCTTCGCAGTACTTACGGCAGATGCTGCCGCAGATTGCGGGGAAGGGATTGTCCTTCTTTATAAGAGCAAGAGCGTCTTTGTAACGGCCTTCGGATGCCATCTTGATATAACCCTGAACAGCAACATGGGCAGGGCAGGCAGCCTTGCAGGGAGCAGTACCTGTGGGCCAGGTCTGGATGCAGCCGTTTTCATTTCTGAAGTTCTTGTTCCAGTGGTCTTCGCCCCACTTGGTGTCGTCGGGGAGCTCCTGACGGGGATACTCAATAGGACCGTCCTTGGTGCAGAGCTTCTGGCCGAGCTTTACAGCACCTGCGGGACATACTTCAACACACTTGCCGCAAGCAACGCAGTTATCGGAATCAACTTCGGCAACATATGCGCTGCGGGACATATTGGGAGTATTGAAGAGCTGAGAGGTGCGCAGTGCGTTGCAGACACCGAGAGCGCAGTTGCAGATACCGAAAATCTTGTTTTCGCCGTCGATGTTGGTTATCTGGTGAACATAGCCTCTGTCCTCTGCCTTCTGGAGAATCTCCATTGCCTCTTCATAGGTGATGTCACGGCCGTGGTTGGTCTCACGGCAGTAGTCGGCAAAGTCACCGACACCGATGCACCATTCGCCTTCGATATCGCCGGTGCCCTCGCCGCGGATACGCTGCTGCTTACGGCAGGAGCATACGGAAACACCGATGTGACCCTCGTACTTCTTGAGCCAGTGGCTCAGATGCTCGATGGGCAGAGATTTGCTCTCAGCGGGAATTGCCTTCTCAACGGGGATGACGTGCATGCCGATGCCTGCGCCTCCGGGAGGTACCATTTCGGTGATGCCTGCCAGCGGCAGGAATGTCATGCGCTCGAAGAAGTCTGCGGTTTCGGGGAACAGTTCGGGATGATCGGGCTGGATCATCATAATCTCGGCGCTGCCGGGAACGAACATGTCCAGTACCCAACGCTTCTCGTGGTTGGGATTCTTGCCGTCAAGGTTTTCCCAATGGTATTCTACAAGACCGCTTTCGCTGACGGCCTGCAGTGCCTTTTCAAGGTATTCCTTGTCGAACTGGGGATTCTTTTCTGCCAGCTGCTCGAATGTCAGAGGTACGCGCTTTTTCATGGTCAGGCAGATATCGAGGATATCGTCTGCCATTTTCTGATCATAATTGTGAGCAGTGAATTTCAGTGCGGAGTTAATGCCCCAATATTCCGGGGCGTCAGGTGTGATCTTTTCCTTACCGAGCAGCACTGCGGCACGGTCGGTGATCTCTTTGCCGAGCTTGGCAATTTTCTGGTCTTTTGTCATGAATCTCTTCCTCCTGATAAAATGCGTGCCTTAGATCATATTTGTTATTATTGTATCAATCGCTGCTTCAAGATTACGAAATTTGTCGAAAATAGTCAATAAGTAGGCACGATATTTGGCGTATCGCACAAAAAACCTGCGTAAAAATTGCGAACGCAATTTGTAAATGGTTGACATTCGCAAACAAAAACAATAAAATGTTTTTAAAATCAGTACAATATTCGGGGAGTGTTTACGGTGCAGGATTCTTCATATCAGCTCAAAGAGGATGTTTCGAAATTCGCTATTGAGCTGTTCAAGGCAGAGGGCTATAACAGCGTAAGCGTAAATGATATCTGCGAGGCAGCCCATGTTTCGCGTTCTGTGTTTTACAGCATATTCAAAGGGAAGCGCAGCATTCTGGAGTATATGGCATCAAAGCCTCAGCAGAATGATAATAAAAGTTTTATGAAGTTTGCGGATGCCGAAAACGATTTTGAACGAATCTGGCATCTTTTTGACCGATATATAACCATTGCACTCGACTTAGGGCCTAAGCTCACGAGTACAATGTTTATTATGCAGTTTGAATCTCCGCAGGGTTTCCGTCAAGCGGTGCATGCACTTGACGATCTGTTTGCTACACTCGCAAAGAACTGCGCCAAGTCCGGCATAATCGAGACCGAGGAGCCGCCGGAGCTTCTCTCACGCATTGCGACGGACCTTATAACACATGAGCTGTATGTGTGGTGCAGTGAGAACGGCAACTTCTCGCTGCGTGAGCGTGCCCGACAGTATGCGGAGGTGGCATATCATGTTAAGCCGCAGTACAGAATGAGCCCTGAGCAGCGCGCAGCACTGTAAAGCCGAAAAATCCAGAAAGAACTGCGAAAGAATGAAAAGAGCAATTGTATATATACATGGCAAGGGCGGCAGCGCCGAAGAGGCCGAACACTATAAGCCGCTTTTTCCCGACTGCGATGTCTTAGGCTTCGACTACAAGGCCGAAACTCCGTGGGATGCAGAAGTTGAATTCGAAGAGTATTTCGATGCGGTAAGCAAAAGCTATGATGCCGTTTACGTCATCGCCAACAGTATCGGTGCGTTTTTTACCATGAACGCACCGATAAACGAGAAGATTAAAAAGGCGTATTTCATTTCTCCAATTGTAGATATGGAGAAGCTGATAACGGATATGATGACATGGGCAGATGTAACAGAGAATGAACTGCGCGAGAAAAAGGAAATCGAAACGCAGTTTGGGGAAACCCTGTCCTGGGAATATCTTTGCTATGTCAGAAATAAGCCCGTCGACTGGGACGTGCCTACGCATATTCTTTATGGCGAAAACGATAATATGACTGCACCTGATACAATGAGCTCGTTTGCGGAAAGAATCGGCGCGACACTGAATGTGATGAAGGGCGGCGAACACTGGTTTCATACAAAAGAACAGATGGAGTATTTGGACGAATGGCTCAAGAACTTATGACAAAAGCCAACTTAATCACACTTTGCAGGATACTCCTTTCATTTGCTTTGATTTTCCTTTTGCCGCTGTCCGTTCCGTTTATAGTGGTTTATCTTTTGTGCGGAATTTCAGATATGGCGGACGGGCTTGTTGCAAGAAAGACCAATACAGTCAGTGAATTCGGCTCAAAGATGGATACAGTTGCGGATTTTATAATGGTCGCAGTGTGTATGATAAAGCTGTTCCCCATACTTGCGATTGATAGCTGGCTGTATGTGTGGATCGCGGTAATTGCGTTTATAAAGGCAATTAATATTGCTTCGGGTTTCGTTGTGCAGAAGAAGTTTGTGGGTCTGCATACGCTTATGAACAAGATAACCGGAGTGCTGATATTCGCCCTGCCGTTAACGCTGAAACTCTTTGACTTAAGGTACAGCGCAGTGCCTGTCTGCGCAGTTGCGACATTCGCTGCGATTCAGGAGGGGCACTACATCAGAAGCGGGCGCAGTAAGTAACAGTGTGAAGATAGATAATCCAGTGAATTAAAATGATCCGACCATGCCGTCATTACGGCAAGGCCGGATCATTTTTTTAATGTTAAACCCTAATCGCTATTGTGTGCTGACGGTATGCTGCCGCTCAAGCCTTTTTGTCCAAATATCTGCCGCGAAAGCGAGAATCGTGATGCCCAAGGCAACCTGAACAGGGTACAGCAAAACAGCATTATCAGGTATTAAAAGAGCAAGCAGTGCCATTGCGCCTGCCGGTGGGAAATACAGTCCGAAGCTCTTTACGAGGATGATAATCAGAACGCTGATGGGAAGCGAGGCAACAGCGGGAGAAAGCCCGCATTTCATAACGAGAATGAACCTCATTGCCGCGCCGGCAAGAGCGCAGAGACTTACAAGTAATACAAGCTGCGGCTTTCTTTTAGCAGCAGGGCAGCCGACCTTGCATAGCTCGGTGAATGCGACAAGGAGCGGCGGCGCAATCAAAAATTTAAAGCCGGGCTTCAGGCATATATATGCGAGAATCGTCACAAATATCGTGCGGAAAAGGAAAGTGCGCCAGTCCTCCTTTGACGGAGAAGGTATCGGCATAAACTTGTTTCTTTCTTTGATCGAGGCTTTTTCAAGTATGAGCCTTATGAATGCGATAAATGTCGTAAGGAGCAGCGCAGCAATGGGGTATACAAGACTCTTGGTCTGAAGAAGAACCGGCAGCACAATTGCTGAAATCATCGGCGCGAGTGAAGTGCGCGAAAGCATGAGAACAAGCTGCCCGATAATGAACGCGAGGGATACCTGTATCCATAGCGGAAGCGTTGTAAATGTAACAATGCAAACACCCGCAACAGCGCAGATTTCAATGCAGATAATCATGCGCAGATAGCTTGTTTTCCAGTTGAGCTTAGGGGAGAGGAAGCAGCCGATTGACAAAGCCGCGATCTCAGGGAATATGATTTCTTTTTCACCGAGCAGCTCCGAGGCAAGCACCATGAAGAAAATCGCTGCGGTGATGCACAGATATTCAATTGTTTTCTTTGCATTTTTATTTTGCATTTTCATATGAAAGTGTATTACATCCCCATTTTCTCGGCAAGATCACCTAGACTTTTGTCATACTGAGCGCGGTCGATTGCTCCGTGTTCAAGGAAAGTGGCCAAAGTGTGTTTTTGCTTTAAATACAGTTGCTCTTTCTTTTCCTCAGGAGTTAGATTCTCCCACTGAGACTGTTCGTAAAAGTTGAACTTAGTATTATCCATTTAAAAAACTCCGTTCTGTTGCAATGCTTACTTTAACACTTCGGTTCTTTAGTGGCAACCCAAAATAGCCGGAGAATAGCAATCTAAGATAGTTTTAGAATAAATGATTACCCCAAAGTTTTTCTTCGAGGTGTTATGCGCTCTGCTGTGGTTCCTATCCTTGACAAGCATTACGACAGCGTTAAGCGCGAGCACATCTATTAAGGAGCGGAGACATGAGTTATACCAATAAGAATATAACGCCCCGCGCTCTGCTTCCCGAGGAAAAAGAGAACCGTAAAAACGAAGTGTATGACAGCTTTGCAAACTATCTGGTGTTCTGCCCTAAATGCAAGCATGTCATGAAGAGCAACATGTATATCATGCGTGCCGAAGCCTACATTGATGAGCTTGGAGCCCGCGGCAAAACCTGCCTCGAATGCGGAGGGGCTGAATTCATCCTCGCTTATCCTCTGAACAGCATCACGGGCTTTGTAAAATTCTGATAAGCCAGTCGCTTTATAGAACAAAATACCGCTAATGCAGTTTTTGGCATTAGCGGTATTTTTATTGTGTTTTAAGAACGGCTCAGTTTAAACCTGTTTGCCGTTTACAATTGCAGTGCCCATATCAACGTCAAGATTGATTTCCACATCCTCTTCCGGACGGGTCGTGTTTATCGTTGTTCCGCCCATAGAGCACTCAACGGATATTTTTGCGAAGTCGCCGGAGATATCCGCGCTTCCCATATCAACATGGGCTTCAACAGTTTCGCAGGCAACGCCATCTATCTCGATGCTTCCCATATTTGCTTCGGCATACAGATTCTCGCAGCTGAGCCTATCGAGTGTGATATTACCCATATCAACAGAAGCGGAGAAATCGGAGCATCTTATTTCGCTCAAGCGGGCATTGCCCATATCAATTTTAATGCTGATAGTGTTAAGCTCAGTGTCCTCAGGCAGAACCAATTCAATTCTGGATGACCCGGAGCCGCTTTTTCCCAGCTTTTTCAGGTCATCTATATTGTTGATTCCGAGGTTTATTGAGTCATTGTCATTCTGTCCGCCGACTGAAAGCGTGTCCCCGGATATGGAAGCTTTGGGAATCAGCTTTTCGGGAATCGAATAATTAACGCAGAAAGCATCCCCGTAGCTGATGGAAAATTCTGCGATACTAAGGTCAATAGCCAGATTCAAACTGCCGTTGAGAGCTTCTTTATTTAATTCAATCGAACCCTCTTTAACTTTGCCTAAACTGTTAAGTGTGGGCTTTCCGTTTATGCTGCATCCGCTCAGCATTAGCGCGGCGAGCATCACAAGAATGACGATTAACGAAATAAGCTGTGTTTTGGATTTACGAGTCATGCGAAGTTCACTTCCTTTTGAGTACAATTCTATCATAAAAGCGGACTGTCTGAAAGCAGTATTTCATAAATCCACGTCATTTTGCACTTGGATTTGTAAACTCGCATGGCACTCCAACCTGACACTTTTCGCAGCCGTATCGGGGCGAGTACTTTTTCATCATCACCTTCTGATATAAGTATCAGCGAGTAATACGAACTGTCAATAGCTCATGCTGTGTCATTTGAGCTTGCTACACAATTGCGTATACTTTAATCGTAAAAGTGATGAACAGCGCAAAAAAGAACGGTCATTCTATAAGAATAACCGTTCTTTTATTGCTGAGGTGAAGAGATTAATCTCCGTAGGAAATCAGCTTAGTCAGTATGCCGTCGGTAAAGCATGCGCCGTTAAAATACAAACCTGTGTTCAAGGCATCCAAAGTGATGGCACGTTCCTCATTTATGATGGGAATGCTGTGCACGGCATCCTTGGAAATCTGAATTTCTCCGGTGTAGAAGTGCATATCAACTCTGTCATCGCTGTCGCAGAAGATCTCTACCCATTCTTCATCGGACTGCTTGGGGGCATAGCGGTATTCTGCTCCGTCTTCGCCGACAAGAACATCTCCGTCTGCCGTAACGCTTTCGGTCTGTTCATCTTCCAGATCGGTCTTGAAATAATAGACATCGCCCTCCTGCAAATCGGCAGGAATCTTGACGGGTCTGTACAGATCGACTGTTGCAGTGAAGTAATCGCCTTCGTCCACTGCGGAATTTTCCTGAATCATATAGCCGAGTCTGGATTCGCCGTTCTCAAAACCGTAGCTTTTTATCAGCTCATATGTGAATTCGGGTCCTAACTTGCTTGCCAGCTCATAGCATCGCACCATGGTCTCCTGACTGCCTGTTGACATCTCCAGCATGGGCTGCATGCTGCCGCCCTCTACTTCCTTGCCCGCGTCTTTCATTTTCTGATCGCGCTCGCCGACCCAGGTTTCCTGCTCCGTTTTTAAAGCGGCCATTTCGTCATCGGATAAAACAGATCCCAGACACCCCCATACTTCATCCAGAGCAGCATTCCATGCTTTATACTCATCTCCCGTAAGGGTGTTGTATTCATACTGACTCAGGTCGTCCGTGAAAAACCTGTGGTCATTTTCCTCGGAAGTCTGCTCTGCCTCGGATATTGCCTTCACGGCCTGAGCATAGACCTCTTTCGTGTCGTTAGTTGTTGTCTGTTCAGGGGTCTCTGTTTTTACCTTGTCGTTTCCGCAGGCTGTCATTGCAAACAACAGGGCAAATGCCAAAAGGACAGACAGAATTGCTTTAATTCGTTTCATTTACCAAAACCTCCTTGGCATAAATGATTAAATACTTTTGCTGATGTTACCATTGCCAGTGTGCCCAAAAATTTTGGAATAGTCAAGAGCATTAATTAAATTATTTGTAAACGTTTCGAGCAAAGCGCATCGGCAATCGACTGCCTTGCTTATTCTAATATCGGGAAACGCCTTTGTGCTCTTTTATGATAATGATTTACTTTTCTCTCAATAGATGATAGAATTTTGCCGAAAGCACCTGAAGCAGGTTTTGAATCAGATTTAAGATAATCAGGCGGCAGGGGGGAGCGCTCTGCCGCCCTTTTCCATAATAGATTTTCAGTTCGGGAGGTATTACTGTTGAACAAAAAAATATTATCCTTGGCCGGGACTCATGCGCCCTGCTATATTTACGAATACGATACTCTGCGTACTCAGGCCGAGACTCTGCGCGCCGTGTTTCCTGACTTTGACTTTTTGTTTTCCGTCAAGGCCAATCCCTATCCTCCCGTGTTGAAGGCGCTTTGCTCTTTCGGCATCGGTGCAGATGCAGCCAGCGCGCAGGAGGTACTTTTAGCGGAAGAATGCGGAATGCCTCGCGAAAATATATTCTTCTCCGCTGCCGGAAAGTCCGATAAGGCTCTGCTGACGGCATGGGAGCACGGCTATATCATTGCCGACTCTCTTGGTGAGGTTGAGAGAATCGGCGCTCTGGCCGCGTCTAAAGGCGAAACCCGTGCCATCGGCGTTCGCCTTAATCCCGATTTTTCCATAGACGGCGGAAAAGGTCATGCCAGCAAATTCGGAATTGACGAGGCAGACCTGCCTAAACTCAAGGTATTGCTCGACACCGCCCCCGTCACCCTTGAGGGCATTCATATCCATCTGAAATCTCAGAATCTTGATGCTGACCTGCTCGGTCGTTACTATCAGAACTGCTGGGAGCTGGCCAAGCGCATCCGCAATGAGCTGCACTGTGAGCTGAAATACATTAACTTCGGCGGTGGTGTAGGAATCGCCTACGATCTCAGCGTGGAATCGCCCCTTGACTTTGCCCGTCTGCGCACCTATACCGATGCTATTGCAGCGGAAAATGCCATGGGCATGCGCGCACGCCTGCTCATTGAGTCCGGACGCTTCCTTACGGGGCATATGGGACACTACTTCCTGCGCGTTGTGGATAAAAAAGTATCCTTTGGCAAGACCTATGTCATAGTGGAAAACTGTATGAACGGCCTGCAGAAGCCCGCTATTGCCGCAATGCTGCGCCATGCAGTCGGAGACGGCGAGCTTACGCCTCAGGAGCCCATGTTCACTGCCGAATATGCGTTCCCCATTACAGCCTACGGTGATCCGAACGTTGTTGAAACAGTGGATATTGTGGGCAATCTTTGCTGTGCGCAGGATGTGCTGAAAGAAAGCTTTACCGGTCCGGCTCTTTCCGTCGGAGATCTGATTGAGGTGGGGAATGCCGGCTCTTATGCCTGTACTCTTACTGCCCAGCGCTTTTCCAGCCATCTGCCGCCAGAAGAGCTTCTGGTAGATGGGGAAGGCAATATTTTGGACTGAAAAGAGCGTATGAAAAGCATCTCCGCGTAATTCGCGGAGATGTTTTTGTATTTGTATCCTTAAAATACGAATTGCAGTTACTCGCTGAGAAAATTTGTTGCCGCATTGAGTGTGCTCACAACATATGTGAGGGTAGTAAAAATCGCATCACAAACCTTTAAGCTGCTTAGAGAAGTAAGAAAACGCATATCTGAAAATGTAGATTTTCCAAGCGATTTGTGGTAGAATACATAAACTACTAAGGAGACCAAAATCAAGTAATCAGATGCCTGGCGGGTGAACGATGGAACTTAAAGATTTTTTCAAGGCTAATCCCAAAGTCGCAATCGGGTTTTCCGGCGGCGCAGACTCCGCTTTTTTGTTATACGCGGGGATGAACTGCGGTGCAGATATAAAGCCCTACTACGTTAAATCAGCCTTTCAACCGGAGTTTGAGCTGGAAGATGCAAAAAGGCTTTGTAATGAGCTTGGCATGGAACTGACCATTATAGACCTTGATGTGCTTTGCAGCAGTGAGATAGTGTCAAATCCGAAAAATCGTTGCTACTACTGCAAGCAAAGAATTTTCGGAGCTATATGGAATCAGGCAAAAGCAGACGGATACAATATCCTGATTGACGGAACAAATGCCTCGGATAGCTCAACAGACCGCCCCGGAATGCAGGCACTGTGCGAGCTTGAAGTCAAGTCACCGCTAAGAGACTGCGGAATAACGAAGGACGAACTCAGAGCGCTTTCAAGAGAAGCCGGCCTGTTCACATGGAATAAGCCGTCATATGCCTGCCTTGCGACACGCATACCTACCGGCGAAGCCATAACGGCAGATAAACTCGAGCGAGTAGAGGCTGCGGAAAACGAAATGTTCAAAATGGGATTTTCGGACTTTCGCATAAGGTTCAGAGACGGAAAAGCAGTTGTTCAGGTTCCGGTAGCGCAGCTTGAGAAAGCAGCTGCAGAGTGGGACCAAATTACTGCGAAAATAAAAAGATTTTTCTCAGAAATAGTATTAGACCAAAACGGGCGATAGGAAGGGGAATACGCATGAGTCAGAGAGATATATACAATATCCTTGAAGGCGTCAGCCGTGGAGAAATAAGTCCATCCGAAGCTGTGACGAAGCTAAAACTTGAGCCCTTTCAGGATCTCGGTTTTGCAAAGATAGATCATCACAGAGAGCTTCGTCAAGGCGTTGCGGAGATTATATACGGTGCCGGTAAAACAACAGAGCATATTATAAAAATTGCGGATGCCATGCGTGAACGCGGACAGGAAACGATAATGATAACACGCATAAGCAAGGAAACCGCAAGTGAAATTTCAGAAGTGCATCCACTCGAATACAACGAGCTTGCAAAAATCGGACTCATAGGGAAAATGCCAAAGCCTGATGGAGACGGAACGATAGTCGTTGCTACAGGCGGAACAAGTGACATCCCCGTTGCAGAGGAAGCTGCCTTGACAGCTGAGGCACTCGGTAACGAGGTTATAAGGCTCTATGATGTGGGCGTTTCGGGTGTACACAGACTGCTGCATAATATGGAGCCTATAATGAATGCCCGGTGTATAGTTGCAGTTGCCGGAATGGAGGGCGCACTGCCTTCCGTAATAGGCGGATTAGCCGACTCACCGGTAATTGCTGTTCCGACAAGTGTTGGCTATGGCGCCTCGCTGGGAGGAATAGCAGCACTGCTGAGTATGCTCAACTCCTGTGCAAGCGGAGTTTCTGTCGTAAACATAGATAACGGATTTGGCGGCGGTTATCTCGCCAGCATGATAAACCACTTGGGAGGGAAGAAGTGAGAGAACTATTTATCGATTGCTCAACCGGAATTGCGGGAGATATGCTGTCTGCCGCACTTATTGAGCTGTGTTCCGATAGAATAGCTGTGCTCAGAGACCTCAACAATCTGGGAATACCCGGCGTTGAATACTCGCTGGAGACTATTGAGCGCTATGGTATTACCGGAAGTCATTTAACGGTAAAATACCTGGGTGAGGAAGAAGCGCAGGGCTACCGACATGAACATCACCATCACACTCACAACGGTGTAAAGGACATTTTCGGCATAATAGATGCACTGAATATGGAAGCCTGCCTGAAGGAAAAGGTGCGTAAGGTATATGAATTGATAGCTGCCGCTGAGGCAAAGGTACACGGCTGCGATATAGAGCACATTCACTTTCATGAGTTGGGAACAATGGATGCGGTTGCTGATATAAGCGCTGCGTGTTATCTTATACACGCTTTGGGAGCAGAGCGGGTCACGTTCTCACCCGTCTGTACAGGCTATGGTAGCATGGTATGCTCGCACGGCGAGATGCCTATACCTGCACCTGCGACAGCGGAGCTTATTAAAGGAATACCGAGTTTTTCCGGAGATACGGAGGGCGAGCTGAGCACTCCCACAGGAACAGCGCTGGCAAAATGTCTGGCATCCGATTTCGGAGGCATGCCTCCGATGACTGTGCATGCTGTCGGATACGGTATGGGAAAAAAGGATTTCGGCAAGCTTAGCGCAGTTCGCGCATACCTTGGCGAAAGTGAAGAAACTATAATTGAGCTGTGCTGTAATGTGGATGATATGACACCGGAAGCAGTGGGCTTTGCTATTGACGAACTGTTGCGATGTGGCGCTCCGGATGCTTACTATGAAGCCATAGGTATGAAGAAAAATCGTCCCGGAATACTGCTTACCTGCTTGTGTAGGGAGCAGCAGCGAGACGAAATGGTGAAGCTTATATTCAAGCATACAACAACAATAGGCATCCGCGAAACGCTTTGCAGAAGATATGTGCTGAAGCGTTCCGAAAAGACGATAAATACTCAATATGGTGCTGTCAGGATCAAATGCTCAGAAGGATATGGCATAGAGCGCAAGAAAGCTGAGTATGATGACCTCGCAAGAATTGCAAGGTCGAATGATCTTACCTTGGAAAACGTCAGAGACCTAGTGGAAGACCAGGAAGAAACATAAGCTATACATCCTAACAAAAGGGAGTGTCGCAAAAATTTTCATTTTGCAACACTCCCTTTTATCTGCTCAAAAATCTTTACAAAGCAAGAAATCGGCAAGGTGACATAGTTTTACACCGTTGATGTTACCCGTTGCAAGATCGTCCATAGTAACAACGTATTTGGGGTAATGATCTTTTATTTCAAGCAAGTTCGCAATTTCCCTGTCAGATGTTTCGGGTAGCTTCACGCAGACTTGAACATAAATACGCTCATCTCTTCTGACTGCAACAAAATCTATCTCCTTAGTTTCATTCTTGCCTACGTATACATCGTAGCCTTTGCGCTTGAGTTCGAAGTATACGATATTTTCAAGCATGGCAGCAACTGATGTGGGATTAAAACCCAGCATGCAGTATTTAAGAGATTGGTCTGCAAGATAAAATTTTTCTTGCGTTTTTAGCACAGCTTTTCCTTGCAAATCATATCGTTGGCAACGGTAAATAACGAAGGCTTTTTCCAACCATTCAAGATAGTTGTATATTGTCTCAACAGTTAATGAGCGGCCCTCACTTTTGAGGAATTTCACGATTGAGTTGGCAGAAAAAGTTTTGCCAACGTTATCAATAATAAATTTTACAACTCTGTTGAATAAATCAAAATTCGTAATACTGTGCCGCTTGGTTATATCACTGGTTATGACTGAATTATATATGCCCTCAACAATCTGATAAGCAGATTGATCATCGTAGTTACCAAGAGCCACTATTGGGAATCCGCCAAAACGAATATACTCGGGAAGCAGTTGCCTTGCTACAGAGATATCTGCGTTTTTGAATTTTAGGAATTCATTAAATGAAAGGGGATATACTGGTATTAAAACGTATCTGCCGGTAAGATAGGTGGATATCTCGCTGGACATGAGCTTTGAATTGGAGCCGGTAACATAAACGTCAACATTGCATTCTTCGAAAATACTGTTTACTGCTTTCTCCCATCCGGGTATTTCCTGAACTTCATCAAGCAGAAGATAATGCATGTCATCTGAAGATATGGATGATTTGAGGTCATTGTACATCTCTTTAGCATCCATGCTTTCATCCAACGACAGGGAGGTATATCTGCGCTCAATAATGCATCCGTCGTTGATACTAGAAGAGAGCAAGTCTTCTTTCAACATATCTAAAATTGTAGATTTTCCGCAGCGACGTATACCTGCGAGAATTTTTACGACGGGAACATTCCGATATGTTCTAAGGGTATCTAAATATTGCGGCCTAATAATCATAGTACCACCTCCACAGCTAATAGTATGCCCAAAAACTTGGAAATAGTCAATAGTTTTTACTTAAAATAAGTAAAAACTTTCTATAAATCGAAAGTTTTTCGGTGTATCACTAAAACAAATTGCAAAATTAGGATTAAAAATAATCGGGACTTAAATTGTGGACAAAACATAAGATCCCGATTATCTTTACAGAATACTAAATCTCCATTAGGACCTTAATCTTTTCATGAAGATCTGAAAGACGATTTTCAAATGTTGATTTGGAAATGCCCATTACTGCCGCAGCATCAGCATAAGACAAGCACTTATAGTATACAAGATCAATCATTGTCAGCTCGTCACCTGAGAGAAAATACATCACCGCCCTGAGGTTTTTTACCAGCATTTCAGCTATTGCGTTTGATTCGACATCATATTCAGGCCCGGCTTCAACGTCTGCGAAGTCCTCCTGGTTCAGAGAGCTTGCAATAGCAGATGCTGAGAGCAAACGGTTCTTATAATCCAGAGACCGGATATATTTGTACCTTTCATTTTCCTTGTAGTATTCCCGGTAGTTCTCCTCATCTACTTCAAGCAGACAGCCCTGAATCGGTATGAAGAATTTCTCATCCGAGTTATTGCTGTCAGGAGAGGTATCGCCGTTGCCTGATTGACAGATGATGCTTTCTGAATATTCCGGATACGCTTTTAAGAATTCGTCGTATTCCATTTCAATATAGTCATCGGTTTCTTTTATATAAACCTTCTTTGGTATGAATTTCATTTTGTCTTCCTCCATGTGATCGAATTTGATTGGTATAAACTCGATCGGAGGAGGGGAGCGTATGGAACCCATTTACTGTCCTTTCCACCTGAGATGGAAAAGGGGAGAAAACAAAAAACCGGTGTATACGGGTACACCGGCTCCATTGCCAAAAAAGGGCGCAACAAAGTAAGGGTACCCATACCGCTTATCACAAAAGTGATTTTGCAGCAGTATTTGTATCCTCGCCCTTATACGTAATCAGGCAAATGATATTTGGTTAAAAATAAAAGCCGGACACCAAAACAATAGAATTCAAAATTCTGTCGTTTCGATGTCCGGCTATTTGGTGACTCGTTGGGTGATTGTTTACACCACGGACCCGTTGCTCGGTACTATCGGGTAAATCTAATTGTTATGCAACAAAGCTTGCTGTGCGGCACACTACAGTCTTGCGATACGCAAGATCTATGGTAACTGTCTGCCTGCATTTCGGGCACTTTATCTGTACTACCCCGGTAGCGGGAGAGACCTTGTCAAAAAGCCTCCAGCCGCATGCGGGACATTTCTTGCTTACTCTTATTGTGTTGTTATCCAAATCTCAATTCCTCCTCGGGCATGTAAATGTTGGTTATTTCATTTGGATGTTTAAGATGCTCCTCTTTTACAATGCCAAGGCTCTTAAGCCTTATTGCGAGAGCTTGCTTGGAGACGCCCATTATTTGACTTAAAAACTCAAACCGCTCATAGTTCTTGGGCCTCCAGATGCGGTTAATCATATCCATTTCAGCAGGAAGACCGCATATAAGCATATTGCATCTTACCAGTTCCTCCGGCATTAAAACGGCGGATGTCATCTTGTCTATCAGGGCTTCTTCTAAAGGCTTAACCCGCCGGGATTCATATGGTGAGCGGTATGCAAGGACTTTACGTGCTCTTGCCATGCGGTGAGAATCCTTAGGATAAAGCATGTTCATAATGTGGTGACATGCTTCGTGTACAATCGTAAAGTTCAGCCTGCCCAGCATCTGCGGATCATCAAGCAGGTCCTGCTCTATAAGAACCGTCTTGCCGTCAAGAAACAGCATGTCTTCGCACGGACTGTCAATAACCTCAATCCATGTTTCTTCAAAGGAAGTCATGCCGAGTATGGTCCTATCAGCGGAAAGATGCCGGTATTCTATAGTCAAACCTAGCATCCCACTCAACAATTCGGGGTCAACATTGAAGCTGTGCTCACTGACCGCGGGTAGTCTTGTATATGCACGGTAAACACGCTTGGATATGTTTTCAATTTCTTCGTTAGAGATATAGGTCATCGCCGGTAATCCTTATACTGTAGATGTCATCAAAAAAGATTTTTTGATCGTTTAGTTTGAGATATTTAAAAGCCGTGCTGATTTCGGTGATCCTTCCGTTGCTCTCGACATCATGGAAATTCGAGTAATGTTCAATGCATACCGCGGAGCCCTTTTCAAGCCTTACAATCACCGCACAGTTCTTCTCTATCTGCTCGTCAGAAATTTCATGCCGTTCCGTACGTGAGTGTCGTTCCTCACGGTCACGTAGTGCTTCCTGCAAGCCCTTCATGGCATCAAACGGAGCGAACTGTTTAGCCCTTTCTGCTCGGGTCATCATATCCGGCTCGATGTCCTCCAATCATTTCGTTGCGTTCACGCTGGGTCGCACAGTCCAGATAGCTGGTGCCGTGCAGTACAGCGTTTTTTCCGTACTTTTCCGCAAGCTCCAGAATAGCATGTTCACGGGCTTTCTCACGTTCAATCGAGTTCCAGTCGGTGAACATGTCATAGCCCTCACAGCCCTCATCGACAACATCCTCGAAGGATATTGCCAGCCTGCGTATTTTCACATTGCGGTCGGCAATTTTATCAAAGAGGTCGAGAGCGGGACCCTGCAGCAGGGAATTGGCGCTGGTGGCGCTTATAAGGCGCGTGCTGCCCTTTGATGACGTCGGTGCGTTGTAGGTATATCCGATGCCGATCCACACCTTAGGAGCAATTACCTTGCGCTTCATGAGTTCGTGCGAACCGTGAAGTATCATTTCCTGGAGAACAACGCGTGCTTCCTCATAGCTGTAATCTCTGGGCAGAATCTGGGAGAAGGATACCGAATGAGTTTTGGCACGGTATTTCTTTATATCCTCCATGAGGCAGCTTTCCCGACCCCACGCATGGTCAATAAGAAGCTCGGCATTTTTCCCGAATTCCTTATACAAAATTTCCTCCGAAGCCTCAGCTATATCTTTCATGGTAAGAATGCCGTACCGTTCTAAGCGACGCACCGTTCCGTTTGCTACCTGCCAGAAGTCCGTAAGCGGTTTGTGGTTCCACAGCGTTTCCCGGTACAGCTGCTCATCAAGATAGCCCATATGATCTTTTGCGTGTTTTGCCGTTATATCCAGAGCTATCTTTGCAAGATAAAGATTTGTGCCGATGCCGACTGTGGAAGGTATCTGCAGCTTTTCTGCAATCTCATTCATAAGCTTTTTGGCCAGCGCCTTTGGTGTGGAGTGGTACACGTCAAGGTAATGAGTTACGTCTATAAAGCTTTCATCAATGCTGTAAACATGAATATCTTCCGGGGAAAAGTAATTCAGGTAAATAGCGTATATATCTGCAGCGTAGTCGATGTACAGCTGCATTCGAGGCGGGGCGACGATGTATTTGCAGCTGTTCGGGATCTCAGAAAGTCTGCAGCGATTTTTGATACCCAGTGCCTTCATCTTGGGACTTATGGCAAGGCATAAGGCATTTTTGCCGCGTGTTTCATCCGCTACGACAAGACATGTGTCAAACGGATTAAGCTGCCGTTCCGCACACTCCACGGAAGCGTAGAAGCATTTCATGTCTATTACCATGTAAGTGCGCTGCTGCATGTGAGTTCCTCTTATCTCAAATCCTTGAGCACCTTTACAGCCACCCCTTGTATTATGCAGTCCTGTACGATGATATCGTCAAAATTGGGGTTTTCGGGGTGAAGTATGATGCAATCTTCCTGCGGACGAAAACGTTTAAGTGTAGCTTCATCGTCAACGAGTGCTACAACTATCTGGTTATAGTCCGCGGTATTCTGCTGTTTGATGACTACGTAGTCTCCGTCTTCAATGCCGGCATTTATCATGGACTCACCGCTGGCACGAAGTATGAAGTACGGCCCCTTGCCGAACAGGGAAGTGGGGAGCTTAACGTACTCCTCAATGTTTTCTTCTGCGAACTTCGGAATACCGCAGGATACGCGTCCCAGTACAGGTGCATTGCATGAGCCGGTTGAGCTGAGCATGTCTCTTTTTGTTTTAACATTTCGATATCCGGAATAGTCCAGCATTCCGTGCTCTCTCATTGCCTTCATGTAATTTGTAATAGTTCCGGTAGACAGTCCTACGCCGGCAGCAATTTCACGAGTGGAAGGAGTTCGGCCTTCATATGAGTCCTTATAGTCATTGATAAAGTTTTCAATCAAGGAAAAGTATTCGGGATTCTTATGCTGCATGGCTAGCCCTCCACTAAAATGAGCAATTGTTCAAGTTAGGCTTATTTTATCAGATTATTGCGAAATGTCAACAGCAATCTTGACCAAAAAAGTTAATCAGAACCGGAATAGCCTGCAATGACGGGATAAACTCGATTTTTTGAAAACTATATGCTATGATTTAAATATGCACATAGCCTAATACACTGTGAGGTTGTAATAAATCAGAATGTTAAATAATTAGGAGGGCTACACAATGGGCAAATGTTCTGAATGCGGAAGACTAGGGTTGTTCTTAAAAGTTAATGCCGATGGACTATGTGAATCTTGTGCAAAGCAGAAGGAACGGCAGAAGAATAGACAACTCTATCTTGAACAGCAGGAGCGACTGGCAAGAGAAGAGTATAACTCAATCCCAAGAGTTGAAATTATCCGTTCAGACGAGAAAAGGAAGCGGCAAACGGGTTTCCCCGAAGTGAAATATTCTAACATTACGCCTAAAGGAAATTTTAGAGACTTTATAGTTTTTGATACAGAAACAACAGGTCTCTCACCAAGCAAGTGTCGCATTATAGAAATCGCGGCTGTTAAATTTCATGATATGAAACCAGTAGCAGCATTCCAGACATATGTAAATCCAGAGAAAGAAATTCCGAAGGAAGCTACCGAAGTTAATCATATTAATATGGATCAGGTTGCCAACGCTCCGACAATTTCAGAGGTACTTCCTGCATTTGAAAGCTTTATTGGGTCAAGCATTCTTGTTGCCCATAATGCAGAGTTCGACCTGAAGTTTATTTTCTACTCCGGTAGCAGAATATTTGAAAGCAAGTGCAAATATATAGATACCTATACTCAGGCAAAGAGAATTCTGAAATCCCCTAAGATGAAGTATGACAAGGAATTTGAGGCTTGGGAAAAGGACTATGATTCGGATTATGACGTCGAGAATTATAAACTGGACACACTTTGCGATTATTATAATATAAGAATCGTAGATCAGCATTCAGCATTGTCAGATGCCTTGGCCACTGGAAAGCTCTTTGTCAAGCTGGTTGAAGAAAAGCAAGATTGATATAAGATAAATCATTACATGATTGCCTAATACACTATGAGGTTGCAATAAATCAATGAAGAAAACTGTTTTCTATCATCTTCCGGGCCTGTTTGAGTTTTATGAATTGTACCGGGTATTTTTGCCGCTTTGGCGCGAGCACAGAGAGTACTTCTATGACTGGTGCGATATCGGTTCTATCTACGGGGCGCCGGCAGACTGCCTTTGGGGTGGTGGACGTGTAGGCTTCGGAGATGATAATCCCGGCGAGGTTTTGAAATTAATGCAGGAATACGGCATTTCTGCGCGCTTAACCTTTAGTAACTCTCTTCTGCGGGATGAGCATCTTTCGGATAAAAGATGCAATAGCCTTTGCACCATGTTTGAATGTGCTGGGAATAACGGAGTTATAATTCACTCGGATCTCTTACTTACGTATCTTAAGCAGAACCACCCAAGCTTATATTTTGTATCCTCAACCACCAAGGTGATGACAGATTTCAGAGACTTTAAGTCTGAACTGGACCGGAGCGATTTTCGCTATGTGGTGCCGGACTTCCGCTTAAACAAAGCCTTTGATAAGCTGGGGACACTCAATCACGAGCAGAAAGAGAAAGTGGAGTTCTTATGTAACGAATGCTGCTGGATAGGCTGCAATGAGCGGGAAGCCTGCTACGAGAATGTCAGCCGAAAAAGTTTAGGAGAAGACTGCCCAGATCATATCTGTGTTGCACCGGGTGGGGATGAAGGATACCGATTCTCAAAAGCCATGGCCAATCCAAGTTTTATTGGCCTAGATGATATTCAAAACACATATCTCCCCGTGGGATTCTCAAACTTCAAGATAGAAGGACGCGGTCTTGGCAGTGCCTTGATTCTGGAGTTCCTGCTTTACTATCTGACTAAACCGGAATATCAGATCCACGTCCGTGAGGCAATCTATTTAGATAGCATGTTGGATCTATTCTGAATAACATATGTTTGAAAAAGCTGCTAGTATAAAAATTTGACTGAGATAATATAAAACAGGGAGCATATCAAAATGATATGCTCCCTGTTTTATATTTACACTTTTTGCTTATTATAGGTTATAACTCAACGAGTACTTCCCAATATCCATTACGTTTGCCGTTAGCGCGACGGATGTAGCCTTTTTCCTGCAAAGAGACAGTTCGATTCTTAATTGTACGTACTGATTTTCCAATAATCTCAGCAAGTGCAATTTGCGTGATTTTCGGATTAGCTACAATTTCTCTAAGAACAGCCAGCTCTCCCAAAGTGCAATCCAAAGTGCAATTTTTGCACTTTGAAATATCTGAATTTGCACTTTGAATTTCATTTGTATCAGAGTAATCTATGTGCAAATATCTGTTCTTGAGTTCGTGACTCGCATCCATCAGCAAATTTTCAAAGAAAGCTTCGAGATACTCAGTTGTTGAATGGACGCCCTTTTGCAAATTGTTATAATTTGCTCGCACCATTGCATTGCGGAAATACCATGAATTTTCCGCAAAAACATCGTTGTTAACATGGAATCCGAAAGTCTTAAGATACATGATAATAAACACAGCCGTAGAACGTGTATTACCCTCACAGAAGGGATGAATTTGCCATATACCGGAGGCAAACTTCGCAATATGCTTGACCGCATCCTGAACGGAAAGGTTCTCATATGAAAACTGCTTTTCCAGAGCAAAATCATAGTCCAATGTATCTCGAATGCTGCCATAAGAAGCATACAACACAGTATCGCCGTTTAATACCCATTCTTTTTTTGTGATGTTATATGTTCTGAATTCACCTGCATGATCAAAAACATCGGTGAAAAGACGCTTGTGGATATTCTGCAATTCAACGGGGGAGAATTGGAATGTCCGTTCGCTGAGCAGTTCAGCAATACGGACGGAAACAATGTCAGCTTCCTTTGTTCCGTCTTCAACTGCTTTGCGGTTATTGCTCTCCTCGTAATAGCTCTGTATACGCTGCTTTGCGGCAGGCATATCAATACCGCCCTCAATATGCTCCTTCGCAGTTTCCAAGAGGTATTCAGATATCTTGAGACCATCTACAGCCTGAAGGCCGATAGCAGTCTGCCAGGCAGCACTTTTCTCTGCCTTACTCGGCTCACCTTGACGAATATATTCTTCAAGTTCAGTTTTCCAGTTCATTTCGCCTTGCACTGAATTCCCCTCCTTTTGATTATTTCTTTAAATATATTATATCATTAAAGCGTTGTTCAAACAATAAATTCATAATAAAAACTTAACCTTGTATTCATCCTTTTTTAACATACGTTTTCTTTGCCAGGTGTAGTATTTTACATACATTAACAAACATCAAACGAAAGGGTACACAGCATGAAAAAATCAATAGGTTTTGTTCTTGTGCTTGTTTTAGCGCTTTCTCTGGCACTGACAGGCTGCGGAAAACAAAACAGCACCGACTTATCATCCGATGAAGATACACTGTATGCCAGAATTACAGCGGTAGACGGAAAAACCATTTCGGTAGAAGTGGTTTCTGTTCCCGAAATGGCTGAAGGCGGCAATGATCAGCAGACTCCGCCCGAGATGCCCGAAGGCGGTAACGGTCAGCAGACTCCGCCCGAGATGCCCGAAGGCGGCAATGGTCAGCAGACTCCGCCCGAAATGCCCGAAAGCGGCAATGGCCAGCAGACTCCGCCCGAAATGCCCGAAGGCGGCGATGGTCAGCAGACTCCGCCCGAAAAGCCCGAAGGCAGCGACGGTCAGCAGACTCCGCCTGAAATGCCCGAAGGCGGCAATGGTCAGCAGACTCCACCTGAAATGCCCGAAGGCAGCGACGGCCAGCAGACCCCACCCGAGATGCCTGAAGGTGGCAACGGTCAGCCGGAAGGCTTAACAACTACAGGCGAGACAGGAACCATAACTCTCTCGGATACGTCAATTCTATTTATAAGTGAGAGTGGTAAAGAATCACAAGCCGAGCTTTCCGATATCGAAGAAGGAAAGATCCTGAAAATTACTTTTAGTGAATCCGGTGAGTTGGATAAGATTGTCATATTTGACGAAGAATCTCTTACACTTAGTGGAGGAATGGGAGGTGCCGGCGGACAGGCCTCAGCTCCCACCAGTTATGAGGCTGTAAACAGCTATAACAAAGATGCAGAAGTAAAAGGTGAATCCATCAGCTCCACAGGAAAAGATGAGAACGCCGTTTTGGTAACAGACGGAAAGGTGTCTCTTTCTGATGTTACTGTAACAAGAACATCTGCCGAGAGCACCGGAGGAGACAGTTCCAGCTTTTACGGTATTGGTGCAGCGGTCCTCGCAACCGGCGGCAAGCTTGATATCAAAGGTGGAACAATTACAACTGATGCTGCAGGCGGCGCAGGTGTATTTGCTTACGGCAATTCAACTGTGAGCGTCAGCGACACAACGATTTCAACTAAGCAGAATACATCCGGGGGCATTCATGTTGCAGGTGGCGGTACTCTGTATGCCAAGAATCTTGATGTTACTACAGACGGTGCATCCGCAGCCGCAATTCGTTCAGATAGAGGCGGCGGTACGATGACTGTGAATGGCGGTAGCTATACATCTAATGGTACCGGCTCGCCTGCTATATACTGTACTGCGGATATTGCAGTAAAGGACAGTAAGCTTAATGCAACAAATTCGGAAGCCATATGCATTGAGGGCAAGAACTCTCTGCACTTATTTGACTGTGATCTTACAGGAAATATGCCGGACCAGGATGTGAACGACTCCACCTGGACTGTGATCGTTTATCAGAGTATGTCCGGTGATGCTGAAGTGGGTTCCGGTACCTTCCAGATGTTAGGCGGTAAACTGACGTCAAAGAATGGTGGACTGTTCTACACAACAAATACAACAAGCCGCATTCTGCTTTCGGACGTGGAGATAAAAACCTCTTCTGACAGCGAATATCTGCTTGCATGTCTTGGAAACGATAATGCTCGCGGATGGGGCAGCTCTGGCAAGAATGGAGCAGACTGCACATTCACTGCAGTTAAGCAGAAGCTTGAAGGAAAAGTGCTCTGGGACAGTGTCAGCAAACTTAATTTCTACCTTACTGACGCTTCAACTTTGAATGGCTCGATTATACAGGATGAATCCCATGCCGGAAACGGCGGAGACGGTTACGCAAACGTATATATATCTTCCAATTCAAAATGGATTGTTGACAGCAATAGCACAGTCTCCAGCCTGTTTAATGCAGGAACAATAACAGATTCAGACGGAAATAGCGTTACAGTTGTAGGTGTTGACGGAACGGTATATGTCAAGGGAACAAGTTCTATCACAATAACCGTAAATTCTTATTCTGATAAAGTTGACCTATCCGGTGCAGATACTCCGGCAGATGCAAGTTCATTCAATTTTTAATAATACTTCTGAAGTAATAATAAGCAAAAATCCGTCGAATTAATTCGACGGATTTTTGCTTATTATTACTTCAGAAGTATT
>JAZLGD010000006.1:0-3494 GCA_045616105.1 Oscillospiraceae bacterium
CGTCAGGCATAACCACGGTACGGCTGTCGCTCATACAGTCTTCGTCGAAAACATATCGGCAGGCTTTCTCCGAGCAGCCCATCATAATCGTGGAATTTGATTTAATAAGCCGGCGCATCATCGCTTCATACACTTTGCGCGGAAGCGACGTGCTCTCGCCCGTATGTGCATTATGTGCATGGGCAATCCTTACCGGCACGCCAAAGCGCTTTGCTTCGCGAACAACAATGCCCGAATAAAAAAACACATGACTGTGAACGACCGCAAACGGTCCGTCATTTTTCAAAACATCTTTAAGATTATCAGTAAGGCTTTTGCTCGTATCAAAATAAAACAGTCTGGCTCCCAAAGCTTCCGCTTCTTCATCCAGAAGCGATTTTTCGCCGCCTGTAATTGCAAAATCATATTGAATTTTTTCCCGGTCGATGCAGCGATATGTATTCATAACAAAATTCGCCACGCCGCCGGAATCGAGGGCTGCAAAAACATGCAGAACTCTTATGGGCTCACTCATGCTTTTTCTCCCCTTGCCGCAGCAGCAAATGCTGCATAAAAATCATAACGCTTTTTTTCAAGTTTATCTTTACGGAAATTCAGTGAATAATCAAAATTTCGACGTGCAAGCCCTGCCGCTTTTTCTTTGTCTATTTCCGACAAAAAGCCTGTTAAGGCCGCAACGTCACGTTTCTCAAACACATTGTCCCCGCCTGCCAGTTCTGTCATGCCTCCAACACGTGTTGCAAATGCAGGCAAACCTCTGCTCAACGCTTCGATAAGCGCCCTCGGCATTGCTTCAACCAGACTGGGCTGAATGTAGACGTCCATATCGTCCAGCCATTGGAACATTTTATCATGCGGCAATCTTCCCTCAAATACAATCTGATCGGAAACTCCGAGTTTTTCGGCAAGCTCACTTAAGTTTTGTTCGTCACCGCTGCCTGCCATATGATATTCAAAATCTGTATTGCCCTTCTCTTTGAGCCTTGCAAGCGCTTCGATAACGAATTGCTGTCCTTTATAAGAAACCAATGCTCCGCCGGTTGCTATCTTAAGTTTCCCGCTCTGTCTTTGGATTTTTTCAAGTCTTTTCTCAAGGACACTGTCATCCATGGGCTGAAGCTCGACATCGGAAATTGCCGCGCTTATTCCTCCCGTCGGATATCTTTTCTGGAGGAATTCGCTGGTTACATATACGGAATACGGCGCAGCCTTCATCGTGCGCCGCAAATTAAACCATGCAAAAGGTGCCATCAGTTTGCCTCTCAGGCTGTGGTTCCAAAGACTGTCCCACGGGCATCCGATGGTCTCTGCAAGGAACGTTTTGCCTATTTTCCTGCAATACCGCGCCGCTATATTCCCGCTTGTAGACGGTACGCGAACAATTACTGCTCTGTCCGGCGTGATATTTTCTATAACAATGCGCTTATACTCTCGGCGCAGGCTGACACTAAAGTAGCTATTAAGATTTGCCGTTGGATTCGGAAGAAATACCACCGATACTCGCGGGTCGGTAATCTTGTTCATGCCCTTGAGCTTTTCCATATCATCAGGCTCAATATCAGCACGGCGCATAAGCATTATTATATTGTCAAAATGCTGGAGATAACTTTCAAGCGCCGCATTTGAGAATGCGGTGCCGATATAGACATTGCCTTCGTTATCCAGCGCAGCTTTATCTTCATATGCTATCAGTAAATCCATAGCAACCTCTTAGTGCGCTTCCGTATATGCCGGAAAGAAACTATCTACTGTCAAGCCGTTTTCTCTGGCAATTGCGCAAAGCTCATCATAGATTTCGGGCAGAAAAATTGCCTTACCAAGATAAAAGTCTTTTATGTTTTTATCCAAACGTCCGAAACTGCATTTGAATCGGAAAAGGCTGTCCTTTTCATTCCCCGAAAGGCCACCGCCCAGATGCAGCCACCTGAGACCCTTCTCTCTGCCGTATTCAGCCGCTTTCGCAAGAATAATATTATTAGATGCGTATGAATAGAAATCAGGCTTGGTAGCCGCAAGATGATAGTGCATATATTCATCTGAGCACAGGAACATGGCAGAAGAAATCAGCTCTCCTTCCACATAGGCATTTATCAGAATCGTCTTATTGCCGCTGATCGCCTTGATCTTTTCAAAGTATTCTCTCGAAAAGTAGTAGTACTCGCTTGTTTTGTTTTTTTCCATAGCGGCATAGTAAAGGCGGATAAACTCGTCCATATGGACACACTCTGAATCCACTTCCACCACAACGCCTTTTTTGGCAGCTTTTCTAACCATATTGCGGCAGTCAGGCGAGAACTGGGTCATGAAATAATCCTCGTCAGTAAGGTCAACCGCCAATGTGTGTCTATTGTATTCAGCTTTATATATACAGCCGAAATCCAGAGCGTTTTCTATCAATGGATGAAAGCGCACAAATTCGTCTACGATTCTCTCGGCCATGCAATGCTTCATATAAGCTTCGGAGTATGCCGCAACGAGCTTCTCCTTATCCTTACAATCCACAACAACGGGGCCGCCGTAACCGTAGGGTGTAATAGCATCGTAGTATTGTTCGCCATCCACGAGGTATGGCACCTTTCGCTTTATGTACTGGCTGCGCACAGTACCGTACTCGCAGCTGAAGTCGAAGCATTCCGCTATTCCGCCTTCTATCTGTTCATTCAGTTTTACGTATTCAGGATTGAAGTAAATATCCATTATCTATCAAAAACTCCCTGATGAGATTCATTTCACGTTCAATATCTTCATATCCGTAGCGCTGATCGCATACGAGAGACAGTTCGCCGTCATAGAGTTTATTTGCCCCGCCCAGTTCCGACGGCCAGTGAACAGGGCAGTAAACATCGTTCTCAATCAGATAATGCCTGAGCTTGTCACGTAACTCTTTCCTGACAAGCACCGGAACGAACAGCGGCACATCCCTGTCGCTCAGCTCCGCAAACAGAGGTCTTATTATCTCCTGCGGCATATCTTTAAGCCAGTCCATAATGAGCTTTGCATTTTCTCTGCGTCTGGATACTATCAGGTCCACATCGGCATGTTTGAGCTCATCAAGACTCTGCTCCTCTGCGGAATAAGAAGAAAAATCCGTATCCAGAAGCTCCTCCGCCTCCCCGAACTGAACAAGGAATTTGGGTTTTGCTCCAATCCCCTTTTCAATAAAATCAGCTTTAAGCCTCGCCGCATTTCTGCGAAGGGAAATATACCGTTCGTTTTCCGCATCGGCCTCAGGCGCGAGCCACTCGCCGCATTTCTTTTCCGCCGTTGCCGCGCATGAGAAAAACCATTTGCGCCAGCTTGTGACGGTGTAATCGGCATATTCCTCTGCTGCGGTTTTCGTAAACGCAGTCTGCACCTTGTCTAAAATCACAGCCGTACCGCGGAGCTTTTCAATCATTGCGAACACCGATGTTTCTTCGGCCTCGAAGCCGAAGTAGTCCATCAGGAGAATTGCGTCACAACCGTGGTCGGTAAAAATCTGTCTGTGTATTGTC
>JAZLGD010000007.1:0-4778 GCA_045616105.1 Oscillospiraceae bacterium
TAGCCGTCCTCGCCGAGATTGAGTATGCCGAAGCGTGTCGCATCCTCCAGAGAGACCTGAAGCACCGCCAGAGTGCAGGCGGCATCGCGTTCGATATGCTCCGCGAGCATATCCGAATAGTCCATCTTGTAGATGTGGTCGCCAGACAGGATGATGACGTTATCGGGGTCGTACATCTCGATGAAGCCGATGTTCTGATATATCGCGTTTGCCGTTCCGGAAAACCACGAGCCGTTTTCGCCTGCCGTCTGATAAGGCGGGAGTATGAAAACGCCGCCGTCGGCAGAATCAAGGTCCCAGGGCTGTCCGCCGCCGATATAGCTGTTAAGCTGCAGGGGACGGTACTGTGTCAGAACACCGACTGTATCTATTCCGGAATTTGCGCAGTTGGAAAGGGGGAAGTCGATAATGCGATATTTTCCGCCGAAGGGCATATTGGGTTTAGCAACCTTCTGTGTCAAGGCATAAAGTCTTGATCCCTGACCGCCTGCCAAAAGCATTGCTATGCAGCGTTTTTTCATATTGTTCTTCCTTTCCTTTGTTCGGATTGCTTTGCGAAAAATCACGTTGACGGTGGATGTAATTTTACACCCACCGTCAGTGCAGTTATCGCTGATTGAATCTGTTCATTGCCTTATCAGGGCCGTCAATTATATAACTCTGCACGGCGGCGGAAACCTTCTTCGCCGCCTCGGCCATATCTTCCGCATCCTGATTTTTAAAGGTGCCCAGCACCCAGTCGGCCATGTCATAGTCCGGGTGAGGAGCGGCGCCGACGCCCATGCGAATGCGCGGGAAGCCGTCGGTTCCGAGATTCTGTATTATGCTTTTAAGCCCGTTGTGACCGCCTGCTGAACCCGAACGGCGAATACGGATCTTTCCGACGGGAAGAGAAACCTCGTCGGACACAACAATCACGTGCTCGGGGCTTATTTTGTAAAAGCGCACCGCCTGAACGGCGGCCTCGCCGGAAAGATTCATAAATGTCTGGGGCTTCATAAGGAGAACCTTCTCGTCACCGATATTCACGGTGGCGGTAAGTGCCTTGAAGCGCATCTTATTAATGGATACGCCAAGCTCCTTTTCCATGGCATCCGCCGCCATGAAACCTGCGTTGTGCCTTGTTCCGTTGTACTTGGGGCCGGGGTTTCCCAGAAACACCACTGCCCATGTTACGCCGCTTCCGGCGCGGAATTTGTCAAACATTCATAAACCTCTGTTTTTTTATCAGTCAAAGAGATTGGAGATGGACATCTCTTCGTAAATTCTCTTAATTGCCTCGGCAAATACGGGTGCGACGGACATGTACTTTATCTTTGCGCACTCGCCCTTGTCGCTGGGATAAGGAATGGTATCGAGAAGAAGCAGCTCCTTGATGACGCTGTCGTTAAGACGGTCGATTGCGGGGCCGGAAAGAACGCCGTGGCTTGCGCAGGCATAAACTTCCTTTGCTCCGCCGATTTCAACGATTGCCTTTGCTGCACCGCAGAGGGAACCTGCGGTATCGACCATATCGTCAAGCAGGATGCAGGTCTTGCCTTCAACGTTGCCGATGATGTTCATGACCTCGGACTGGTTTGCCTTCTCGCGGCGCTTGTCAACGATTGCCATGTTGCAGCCCAGCTTCATGGCGAAGTTGCGTGCGCGTGCGGTAGAGCCGACATCGGGAGAAACAACCATAATGTCTTCGTTGTTCTTGCCGAATACATCTATGTAATGCTTTGCAAAGAGAGGTGCACCGAAAAGATTGTCAACAGGGATATCGAAGAATCCCTGAATCTGTGCTGCATGGAGGTCCATGGTGAGAACTCTGTCAGCACCGGCAGCGGTGATAAGGTTTGCAACGAGCTTTGCGGAAATGGGATCGCGGCTCTTTGCCTTGCGGTCCTGACGGGCATAGCCGAAGTAGGGGATGACTGCGGTAATGCGGCCTGCGGATGCGCGGCGCACTGCGTCGATCATAACGAGCAGCTCCATGAGGCTGTCGTTGACGGGCTTGCAGGTGGACTGAACGAGGAATACGTCAGCGCCTCTTACAGGCTCCTTAAGGGAGAGCGCACATTCGCCGTCAGCAAACTGCTTTACCTCGCAGTCGCCAAGGTCCTTAAAAAGCTGCGCGCAGATCTTCTTTGCAAGCTCGGGATTTGAGTTGCCGGTAAACACCTTAATCTCTTTGCCGTGGGAAATCAATTTTAATCGTCCTCTCTGTTTTGTATTACCGTTATTACGGCCAATATTCTTTATCCTGAAAATTATAACAAATGATACTTTAAAATAAAAGGGTGAAAATGCCCAATTTTTGCTTTTTTACGCCTATATTTGCAATAACTGTTACACAGTTTCCCGTTCACCCCCGGCAAAGATATTTGCCGCGGCGGCTCTTTTTCATTATTTTTTTATATTTTTATGGTACTAAATAATCCAAACTAACAAATATTTCAAAGTATTTTTACAAATTTCGGCTCTCTTTTTCTTGCACTCGGCCGGTATTTGTAATATCATATAGCATAAGTTAGTATACCATTTAAGGAGCACCAACATGAAAAGAACAATTTTGGTCATTATCAGTATCATTCTGATTCTTGCTGCCGGATTTGGTTTTTATGCTGCGTACACCGGACTTGAAGATGTCCCGGGCATCCAGCGCAACAAAAACCTTCAGGCAGCAGATATAGAAGATGCCGTCGATCTCATTGATGAAAATCTTGATGAGTATAACGAAATGATCGCTCTTCAGGAAGAGATTGATAAGGCAAAGGCAGAGGAAGAGGCTGCGAAAGCCGCAGAGGCCGCTGAAGGCGGCGTTGCGGCAACTAATCCCGAAACTCCTGCCGTAACCCAGACTCCCGCACGAGTAAGCATCTGCAAGCCGCAGCGCGCTCTTGCTCCCTCCGTTGCAGAGGCTCAGGATCAGTACAACCGCGCACAGCAGAACGTAAACAACTGTCAGGCGGCATATGACGCAGCTTCCCAGAAGGTTGCCGACTCTCAGGCTCAGCTTGACGCAGCTCAGGAAAACCTTTCCGCAAATCAGGCAAAGGCAAATTCCATCTCCAATTCCGTCAGCAACGCGAACAACGCTTACAATGAATATGTAGCAGCTCAGGAAAAATACGAATCTATCCCCAGCTGGCTCTACTCCAGCAAGAGCGCCGCAAAGACCGAGATGAACAGCAAGGAAACCACATACCGCGCATCTCTTGGCAGCTACTCCTCCATAGGTGAAATGAACAATGCTCTTGCCGCCGCAAATCAGAACGTAAGCAACAGCAAGAACGATGTTTCCAACGCAGGACAGAAGCTCGCTTCCGACCAGCAGGCACTGAACGCAGCAAAGAGCAACCTTGACTCGGCAAACAGCCAGCTGAGCAGCGCAAAGAACAATCTTAGCGCCGCACAGTCAGCTCAGAACAATTCCTCCACAAACAATACCCCCGTACAAAACAATAACAACTACAATAATAATACCAATAACAACAGCAGCATCATCGGCAATCTCATCAACAAGGTTGAAGATCAGGACAAGGATAAAGAAAAGGAAAAGGAAGAAGCCGAAAAGCGCGAGAAGGACGCTCAGGAAACTGCCGAAAAGCTCAAGAAGCTCAAAGAGTATGACGATGTTAAGTCCCTTGTTGAGGACGGCACCGAAATTCTCCTCGACAACGAAGAAATCGCTTCCCGTGTAACCGACAAAGAAGACATCGAAAGCATCCTCGAGGCTTCCAGAGAGTATCTTGAAGAAACCAGCGCCAGCGTTAATGCTGAGCTCACACTTCGTCAGCAGCTTTACCTCGCACTTGAGATTATCTCTATTGTCGGCGCAGTTGTAGGCCTTCTGGGAATTCTGGCTTCCATCTTCCCCAAGCGCTTCCTGTTTGTGCTGGCACTCATCACAAGCCTTATTACCGCACTCTCCGCAATTGCGATGAACGTCTACGGTTATCTGGGCGGATATCTGAACTTCCAGTACGCTCGCGTTAACGGAAACGGCGACGGTCAGCTTCAGCTTTACGCAATGCTGGCAATGGTAGCCGCATCACTTTTAGCAGTTATCGTAATAGCACTCTGCAAGAAGTCCTTTAAGAAAGCGCTTAAAAAGCGCGAGATGAGAGAGCATCTCATCCGCGAAACCGAAGAAGCAGCAAAGCGCCGCGCAGCAAAGAACATCTGATATAAACATCAAAACAAAAATCCCCGGACTTGAAGGTCCGGGGATTTTATCATTTATTTATCCTTTTGCTTTTTTCTGAAGCTCGCAGAGAAGATTGAGGGCTTCAATGGGTGTCAGGGAATTTACATCCGTCGAGCGCAGTATGCGGCCGACCTCATCAGTTCCCACGTCAATCAGGCTTATCTGATCGTCCTCGATCTGTCTGCCGCCCAGCTCAAGCTCAGCCTTGTTTGCTTCCAGCTCCTTGAGATAGGTCTTGGCCTTGGAAATAACCGAATCGGGAACGCCCGCCAGCTTTGCGACCTCGATGCCGTAGCTGTCATCGGCAGAGCCGGGCATGATCTTGCGCAGGAACACGAGAGTGCCGCCCTGCTTCTTTGCGCTGATGTTGTAGTTGTGAACTCCGGGCAGCGCACCCTCAAGAGCGGAAAGCTCGTGATAGTGGGTTGCGAACATGGTCTTCGCACCGAGTCTGCGCTTATCCGCGCAGTATTCCAGAACAGCGCGGGCAATGGCCATGCCGTCATAGGTGGAGGTGCCACGCCCTATCTCATCGAGGATGAGCAGGGATTTGCCCGTAGCGTACTGCAGAATGTTTGCCATCTCG
>JAZLGD010000008.1:0-2834 GCA_045616105.1 Oscillospiraceae bacterium
ATAGGGCATAATATTCAAAAACGGTTTACATAACACAATAAGTCACTGCTGCGAACACTTGAATAAATATTTATCAAATAAAGGTTGACTATATTTTTTTTCAATAGTAATATTAATGTATAAACAGACTGAGGTGTCGGGATGAGAGACAGATTTGACAAAATAAGACCATATTTCCGCTGGGGGCTGACTGCATTTATTGTAGTTGCCTGCGGAATAATGTTCTATTTCGGAATTGACTATATTGCCCTGATTTTCAAAGCAATTGGCTCGCTGATAAAAATACTAAGCCCGTTTATCTGGGGCCTTGTAATTGCGTATCTGCTCATACCGCCCATGCGCTATTTTGAGAACCATTGGTTCAAACCGCTTACGAGAAAGATTTATGAGCGCCATCCCGATAAGCAGCACGACAGAAAGCTTCCGCGAATTCTGGCGCTTATCATGTCTGAGGTTTTTCTTCTGCTTATAATAGGAGCACTGATTTACCTCATAGTACCTCAGCTTTATGAAAGCATTGAAACAATCGTCGTAAACAGCCCTGAATACGCAAAGCGGGCATACGAAAGCATTGACAAGATGCTTAAGAATAACCCTGATGTAGAGGCCTATGCAACGAATCTGTTCGGAACCTTCAGTGATACAGTTACAAAGTGGGCGGAGAATAAGGCCCTGCCCAGCATGGAAAATGTAGTAACCAACATCACAACCGGCGTTTACTTTGTAATAAAGCTGCTGTATAACCTGATTATCGGCATAATCGTTTCCATGTATGTTCTTAATAACAAGAGCAAATGTATTGGCTATGCAAAGAAAATGCTTTATTGCCTGTTCAATGCAAATAGCGCGAAGAAGATAATCGATGCCGTTAAGTTTGTCGATAAGACCTTTATGGACTTCATAAGCGGCAAGATAGTTGATTCCGCAATCATCGGTGTTCTGTGCTATATCTGCTGTCTGATCCTGAGAATGCCATATGCGCTTCTTGTATCTGTTATTATCGGTGTTCTGAATATCATTCCGTTCTTCGGTATGTATATCGGCACAGTGCCGGCGGCACTGCTGATACTGCTTGTCAGCCCGATTAAGAGCCTTATATTCATAGGATTGATACTCGTTCTGCATCTGATAGACAACAACATAATCGCACCTAAGATTCTCGGAAACTCCGTAGGTATAAACGGATTCTGGGTAATATTCTCGATTATCCTGTTTGGCGGACTGTTTGGCTTCTGGGGTATGCTTCTGGGTGTTCCTGTTTTTGTAATCATCTATACAGCGGTAGGCGACCTTGTGAACAAGGGACTTAAAAGCAAGGATTTCCCCAGCGATGCCGAAGCTTATATGCGCCTCGACTATATAGATCCCGAAACGGGGAAGCCTGTACTCAGACAGAGTGATCCCGATGAGGATGAAGATGACGAGTAAGCTAAAAAACAATAAACCGGACTGATAAGAAATCAGTCCGGTTTTGATATTGCTTATCGGTGTGCAAGGCTGTCGTGCGCTTGCTTAAGAGCCTCGCAGAAGGCGTTTACCTCTGCCTCGGTCGTGTAGCGGGAAAAGCTCACGCGTATTGCACCGTCGATTACGGGCGCTGAAAGTCCGATTGCCTCGAGAACATGGCTTCTTCCGCCTTTCTTGCAGGCGGAGCTGCGGGAAACATAAATGCCCTTTGCTTCGAGGAAGTTCATAAGCACCTCGCTTCGCCAGCCGGGGAGGGAAACGCTGAGTATATGGGGAGCCCCGCCGCCGATTATAATTGCTTCGGGCATGCTTTCGGTGATGGAGTCAATGGCGTGTTGACGAAGCGCGGTCATCTTCTCCGTGTATTCTTTCATGCCCTTTGCGGCGATTTCGCAGGCGGCACCGAATGCGGCAATCTGTGGCATGGCCTCCGTGCCTGCCCTGAGTGCGTTTTCCTGTGCGCCGCCCATGATGTAGGACTTGATTTTAACCCCACTTTTGATATACAATGCGCCTATGCCCTTTGGTGCGTGAATCTTGTGACCGCTGATGGTTATGAGGTCAGCACCGAGCGTTTTTGCCTTGAACGGAACCTTCATGAAGCCCTGAACGGCATCGGTGTGAAGCAGCGCCTTGGATTTTTCTGCTTTAAGCATCTTTGCGACAGCGGCGATGTCCGTAACTGCACCTGTTTCGTTGTTGACCATCATAAGTGAAACGAGTACAGTTTCGGGTTTGAGCGCCTGACGGACTTTTTCCACGGAAACGGAACCGTCCGCCTCGGGTTCAAGGCGAGTCACTTCAAAGCCGAGTCTTTCCAGCTCGTCCATTGATTTTCTGACCGCATCATGTTCGACAGATGAACTTATAACATGGTTTCCGAAGCGCTTCATGCTTTCTGCACCGCGGATGATTGCCCAGTTATCGCCCTCAGATCCGCAGGAGGTAAAATAAATCTCTGCGGGGGTACAGCCGAGAGCATTTGCAAGCTGCTTTCTTGCCGTGTCAAGCGCAGCCTTTGCCGCTCTGCCTTTTGTGTGGGTCGAGCTGGGGTTGCCATAGTTTTCAGTCATTATTTTAAGCGCCGCTTCCGCTGCCTCGGGGCAGACCTGCGTTGTTGCGGCGTTATCAAGATAAATTTCCATATTACACTCCCAGGGGTAATTTTTTATGAAATACATTATATACACTCTTGGCTGCAAGGTCAACCAATATGAAACTCAGGCAATCGAAACTCTTTTGCAGAGCAGGGGACACAGCCCTGCCGCAGAGGGTGAAGCTGCCGACGCCATCATAGTAAATACCTGCGCCGTAACCGCAGAGGCGGGCCGCAAATCAAGGCAGGCAATCAACCGACTCAAGGAGGA
>JAZLGD010000009.1:0-11887 GCA_045616105.1 Oscillospiraceae bacterium
TAATTTTATAAAACTAATCAAAATAAAAAAAGACTGCCTGCATACGATTACGACCCGTTCAGACAGCCTTATACATCCGCTATTTACTATGAAATAGCTTTATATTATTATAGCATAAAGTTATAGGCATAGCAAGCGGAAATACTTGATTTTTAAGGAGTTTTTTGTATTTATGCCTATAAAATTCAATATCGCAGTTGAAGATACTGAAAAAACAAAAAAGCTTGAAAAGGACCTTGCGTCACTTCAGCATGAATTGCTTGAATATAAGCGAAAGTATCACGATCTTGAGCTTAAATATATTGGTGAAGTTTCGCTCAATAGTGAGTGTATCGACCTTTTAAATGAAAATGGCATTGCTTACCGCAACCGTCTTTCAAGAAGGGAGAGACATAAACGATGAAAAGCCGTTCAGCTCATTGTATTGTTTATCCTGAGTCTTGTCCGGATATAGAATTTGCAATTAATAAATTAGAGCCTGTCCGTTACGCTTATATTCTTCATGATTCTGATGCAGACGAAAACGGAGAGTTAAAAAAATCACATTACCATGTGTATTTGTATTTTGAAAATGCAAGATATTTTTCTTCTATTGCTAATCAATTTTGTATTGCTGAGAATAATATTGAACCGGTCAAGAATGTTCGTTCTTTAATTCGTTATTTTTCGCATATTGATTATTCTGATAAATTCCAGTACAATTACAAAGACATTATTTCATTTAATCTCGATATAGATAAACATTATGCAGATATATCTGAGTGCACGAGAATCAATTCTATGCTTGACTTAATCGAAGATTGTTTAAGCAAAGGTATGTCTACTATCGATATTATGAGAGAATGCGCTAATAAAGGCTTCTATGCAGATTTGCGCCGCTCTGGTTGGCTTGGGCATCAGATTATTGAAGAAAGTCGCAAAAAGGCCGAAAACGGCATTGAGCACCCTAAAAAGGGCTCAATGCAGTTTTAGAGCTCCCCTATATTAAGCAAAATCTTTATTTTGTTTAATTTTTAGTCAATTTGCCAATAGACAGGAACGGGACTTCCCTTTATAATATACTTGTAAATTAAGCGATTGGAGTTAATTAATGATAGATTACAGAACTGAAGCTCCCGAAATTATCAAAGGCTTTCTTACATATCACGAGACTATTAAGGGCCATTCCATAAAAACGGTTGACGAGTACTATCTTGATCTGAGAACTTTTTTCAGATTTCTTAAACTTAATCGCGGAGTTGTCCCGAGAAACACGGATATTGAGGAAATCTCAATTTCAGACATAGATCTCGACTTCGTTAGGTCAGTCACTGTTTCCGAAACATATGAATACTTGGCCTATCTCTCACGAGACAGAGTTAAGAATATTCGCAGTCGTGAAGCTGAGTATGGCACAAAAGCTTCGACTCGGGCCCGCAAGGTGTCTACCCTGCGCAGCTACTATAAATACTTAACAGTCAAGGCAAAACTTATTGATGATAACCCGCTAAAAGATCTTGATGTACCCAAAATCCCTGCCACTCTTCCCCGCTATCTTACTTTGGATGAAGCGCAGCAGCTGCTCTCCAGCGTTGACGGCAAGAATAAAGAGCGCGACTATTGTATTCTTTGCATTTTCCTTAACTGCGGCCTGCGTATATCAGAGATTGTCGGCCTGAATTTGCAGGATATCAGAGCCGACCATATAAGAGTATTCGGTAAAGGCAGTAAAGAGCGTATTATTTATATAAATGAAGCCTGTGCATCTGCAATAAATGATTACCTCAATGTCCGAAAAAACATTGCGGCAGTTGATAAAAACGCCTTCTTCCTCTCTAACAGGCGAACCAGAATGAGTCGCGAAGCAGTACACAGTATGGTTAAGCTATCTCTTAAAAGAGCAGGTCTTGACGCTGAAAAGTATTCATCCCATAAGCTTCGCCATACCGCTGCGACGCTTATGCTCCAGAACGGTGTTGATGTCAGAACGCTGCAGGAGATGTTGGGACACGAAAACCTGAATACAACGCAGATATATACTCATGTTGATAATTCTGAGCTAAGGATTGCTGCGGATGCTAATCCCCTTTCAAAATTCAAACCGGAATGATAACAAAAAACCACCTAAATTCACTTAATTTAGGTGGTTTTTGATGTTTATTTGAACAACTTTCTAAACTTTACTATTAATGACTCATCAGGAATTCTTGATGCGTTCAGCACTGTTCCGGCAGCGACAACAAGCTCAACAAATACAATAAACCACATTGTTGCTCCGCCTGTAAATGCCATAATAATAAGTATTACTTTAATGAGCGCTGCAAATATCATATTTTCTATTGATATGTCTTTTGTGCGCTTTGAGAGCATAAACGCAACCGGAAGCCCGAATACACCGACATTGCTCATGAGCATATCCGCCTCTTCAGACGCGTATCCAACTTTTGCGTCTATATCAGCAGCGGTGTGGAAGTCAAGATTCTCGGCACTTACATACATAAGCTTTTCGCCTGCATTGAGCTCATCAAGTATTTCCTCAATAGCGGTCATTTTCTTCATTGAGTCGCATTCAGAGAATACTCGCTGGATATTAAGCTCGTTTGCCAGTCTTTCGCTCGCTCTTTTACTATCCTCTGTAATCAGAACACTATTAATGTCTCCGAGATTTCGGAAGTCTTCAACAACAGTAGCTGCGTAAGGATTGAGATTCTCAGAGAAATCAAGTCTGCCGGCGCATCTGTCTGAAATAACCATGTAAAGGACAAAATCATTTAAGGACTCACCGTCAGGAAGCTCCACTCCCCTTGCCTGAAGCAAATCAGCGGTTCCGAGATAGATTTTAATACCACGGATGCTTATTTCCATTCCGCAGCCGGGTATATCAACAAAATCATCGATGATCTCAGGGTTTACACAGCCCTTGTAAGCGCTGACAATCGGTGCAGCGATGCGCTGGTCAGAGTAGTAAGCAACGTAAGCGGACAGCCTTATGAATGTGTAGTCATCAAAGACCGGAGAAGTTATAGATATCAGCTTGGGCACTCCGTCGCAGAAAACATCTGATTTATCAAAGATGATAGTGTTTACATTTGAGGCTTTATACAGAACATCCGTATTTTTAATAAACACACCGTAAGCCGCTGAACATGCTATACCGGTTATAGAGCAAATTGGAAGCGAGGATATTACCGAAAACGGAAGTGCTGTAAGCATGAGCATCAAACCTCTTCGAACAGACATAAAATAGTTCATGTCTGTAAAGAGAGGCATAAGCGCAGCATAAAGTACTGCAACTGCAAGAAGTGCTTTGGTGAATATATCGAGATACGGCTCAATTGCCCTCTGCAGATAGGATTTACCGGCATCAGGGCGATTTATTATTGAGCGAAGCATTGCAGTATCGCGTGTGTTTTCCTCAGGGACATAATCGGTTATCGTAGCTCTTGTGCGCTTAACAACATAGTTTAACAGAGCATAACCCAGCTGATAAAGGATCAGAAGTACTACTGCCTCTGAATGACAGCCAATGCAAAACGCAACTATGCACACTAAAGTTATAATACATTTATAGCTGAAATACTTCTTCGCCTTTATCTCAAAGAACGATGATATTGCAAGGTCATATCCAGCTATCAGCAAAGCTGCAATTTTAGTGATGACAGCAATAAAACTATCTACGTCAAGAGAGTCGGCAAGCACTAAAATAATTGTTGCTACGATAATTCTTATCATAACAAAAAAGTTTATATAATTGCCGACGTTGCGTTTATATATAGCTTTTATATCCATGTGCTCACCTTCCCTGTTTTAATTGCGCTTAATTTACGCCTTTCCGTTGCAGCCGAGAACGTCAACAATCTTATGTGCGACCATGTCCTTGATAGCTGCTCTTGCAGGCTTAAGGTACTGACGCGGGTCAAAATGATCGGGGTGCTCGTTCATATATTTGCGGATAGATGCTGTCATTGCAAGACGGAGGTCAGAGTCAATATTGATCTTGCAGACTGCCATAGAGGCTGCTTTTCTGAGCTGATCCTCGGGAACGCCGATTGCGCCGGGCATATTGCCGCCGTTTTCGTTGATAATCTTAACAAACTCCTGAGGTACGGAAGAAGATCCGTGCAGAACTATGGGGAATCCGGGAAGTCTGCGCTCAACTTCTTCGAGAATATCAAAGCGAAGCTTGGGATCGGTGCCGGGCTTGAACTTATATGCGCCATGAGAGGTTCCGATTGCGATTGCAAGAGAGTCACAGCCGGTGCGCTCGACAAACTCCTGAACATCCTCGGGACGTGTGTAGGAAGAATCCTCCGCGCTTACATTGACCTCATCTTCGATGCCGGCAAGAGTTCCTAACTCTGCTTCGACAACAACGCCGTGGTCATGAGCGTATTCAACAACCTGACGGGTTATTGCAATATTATCTTCAAGAGACTTAGATGAAGCGTCGATCATTACGGAAGTAAATCCGCCGTCAATGCAGCTCTTGCAGATGTCGAAGCTGTCACCGTGGTCAAGGTGCAGGCAGATAGGAAGACCGGTCTCTGCGACAGCTGCCTCAACGAGCTTCATGAGATAGGTGTGGTTTGCGTAAGCTCTTGCACCCTTGGACACCTGAAGAATAAGGGGTGCATTCAGGTCTGCGGCAGCTTCGGTGATACCCTGCACGATTTCCATGTTATTAACATTGAACGCGCCTATTGCGTATCCCCCGTTGTAAGCTTTTTCGAACATTTCCTTTGTTGTTACCAGTGGCATGGATTATATCCTCCTGTAAAATTTAAACCTTAAGTTTTTTAATTTAGTATTTATTATAAACCTAAAATATGTTATAATCAACATATCAATGAAGATGGAGGCGCTATTTTGGATAAAAATTTAGACAATATGCTGACTGGAGCATGTATTTTCGGTCAATCCGGTGGTCCAACCTCAGTTATTAACGCAAGTGCATACGGAATAATAAAAACAGCTCTCGAGGCTGAATGTATAACAAAGGTATATGCTGCATCCAACGGCATTCAGGGCGTTCTTAATGACATTCTGTTCGATATGGGTGAAGAGGAAGATTACGAGCTTAAGCTTCTTCTTAATACTCCGGCAGCTGAATTCGGCTCATGCCGCTATAAGATCAAGGATTTTGAAGAAGATGACACCGATTATAAGCGTATTCTTGAGATATTTGAGAAATACGATGTGCGCTATTTCTTCTATAACGGCGGCAACGATTCCATGGACACCTGCGATAAAATCAGCCGTTATATGGATAAGGTGGGCTATGATTGCCGCATAATCGGCGTTCCCAAAACTATTGATAACGACCTTTACGGTACCGATCACTGCCCCGGTTTCGGCAGTGCCGCTAAATATATTGCCACCTCCTGTATGGAAGTTGACAAGGACACTGACGTTTATCCGAACGAAATGGTAACCATTATTGAGATAATGGGCCGTCACGCAGGCTGGCTGACAGCGAGCGCAGCCCTTGCTACCGAATACGGACACGGCTGCGGTCCTGATCTTATTTATCTTCCTGAGCGCGATTTTGACATTGATCAGTTTGCAGCAGATGTTCAGAAGGTCCTCAAGCAGAAGCACAACGTTCTTATCGCCGTTTCAGAAGGAATACACTATGCAGACGGCAGATTTGTCACTGAAGCACCTGTTTCAGGTACAGACGGCTTTGGTCACGCACAACTCGGCGGTCTTGCTACATACCTTGCAAACTATATCAAACTGAACCTTGGCGTCAAGAAGGTACGCGGCATCGGGCTCAGCCTGCTCCAGCGCTGCGGGGCTCACATTGGATCTGCTGTTGATATCGAAGAAGCATTCATGGTAGGCAAAGCAGCTGTTGAGTCTGCGATTTCAGGCGAAAGCGGCAAAATGGTCGTTCTCGAAAGAGATGACTCAACAGGCATGTACCATTGCAACGCAAAGCTTATGCCCCTCTCTATGGTCGCAAACTATGAGAAAAAAGTTCCTCTTGAATGGATTACCGAGGACGGCAACTATGTTACCTCAGACTTCATTAATTATGTTCTTCCCCTCATTCAGGGTGAGCCTAAGATCCCCAAGGAAAACTCCCTGCCCCGATACGCAAGACTTAAAAAAGTACGCGCAAAGGTTGAAGAATAATAAAAACCACCCAAATGGGTGGTTTTTTTATTTGTCGAATGCGGGATTTGTTGCGTAGAAGTTTTTCTCGTTGAGCTTATCAAGCGTTCGTCTGAGGCCTTCACCGAAGCGCTGATAGTGGACCACTTCCCTCTCTCTGAGGAATTTAATTACATCATTAACATCCGGATCATCGGAGAGGCGCAAAATGTTGTCGTAGGTCGTTCTTGCCTTCTGCTCGGCTGCCATATCCTCGTGCAGGTCAGTTAGAACATCACCTTTCGACTGCATTGTCGCGGCAGTCCAAGGCGTGCCCGATGCGAACTGAGGGTATATTCCTGCTGTGTGGTCAACAAAGTAGGCATCTAAACCGGCTTTTTTAATCTCTTCGGGTGTCATGCTTCTCGTAAGCTGGTGTACGATTGTTCCGACAATCTCAAGGTGGCCCAATTCTTCGGTGCCGATATCGGTAAGCAGACCTTTGAGCTCGGGGTAAGGCATCGAGTAGCGCTGACTCAGATATCTGAGGGATGCGCCGAGTTCACCGTCAGGTCCACCATATTGACTTATGATGAACTTTGCAAGTGCGGGATTGGGGTTTTTAATCTTTACGGGATACTGAAGTTTCTTTTCATATACAAACATCGCTTAGGCCTCCATATTGTTCTTATAGTCCCAGGGCCAGGGATTGTTGAGCCAGGTGAATTCTTTCATCCCTGCAAGATCCTTGTGACATATCGGGCCATAGCGCTTAACAAAGCGTTCCTTAGCCGTTTCTGCGAGCTTCAGAATATTCTGTAGCATCTGAAAAGCTTCGGCATCAGAAGGATGTGTGTCGAGATAAAGCACAAGCTCATGTGCGACAAAATCAAGCGCCATAAGCTCACCGAGGGGCGTTCCGGTTAGGTTTCCCGTGTTTACCATATTCATAAAAGGAAGATCAAGACCGGGGAATAATGTTCCGCGGCTTAACGCTTCAGCGTAGTCGTAGGTTGGGTCTATGCACTCCTGCATGGGAACATACGCCATTGCAAGTGGTGCTGTGCATGGCAGGCTGCCGTATTTGTAATTCTGATTTTTGTTGTTATTGCTGTTATCCAATTTATATTGGCCTCCTTTGTAATTCATTATATTTAGGAGACTCTGCATATGTGAAAACACCCGCAGTATAAACTACTGCGGGTGTTTTTTATTATTTTATCATTTCCTTGAACTCTTCTTCCGATATGATCTTTATGCCCAAATCATTAGCCTTCTGGAGTTTGCTGCCTGCGTTTTCTCCAGCAAGTACCATTGTTGTTTTCTTTGAAACAGAGCCTGATGCCTTACCGCCGAAGCTCTCAATGATTGCCGAGGCTTCATCGCGCTTGAACTCGCTGAGCTCGCCTGTCAGTACAAAGGTCATGCCTGCAAAGCGTGTGTCTTTTACGACCTCGGTGCTTTCAAATGAAACACCTGCTTCACGAAGCATTTTTATCTGATGCTGAGACTGGGGAAGCTTGAACCAGTCAACAATAAACTTTGCTGTAATGCTGCCTATGTCATTGACCTGCTGTAGGTCATCCTCACTTGCTTCCATGAGTTTATCAAGAGTTCCGAAGTGAGATGCAAGTGTTTTTGCCGCCTTCTGCCCTACCTGACGTATTCCAAATGCACACAGCAGTCTTGAAAGCCCTGCTTGTTTGCTATTTTCAATAGCATTAATCAGATTTTCGGCAGACTTTTTGCCCATACGCTCAAGCTTGGCAACATCTTCTGCATTTATATAGTAGAGTTCAGCGGGGCTATCGGCAAGACCGTTATTTATCAGAAGTTCACAAACGGAAATTCCAAGGCCGTCGATATCCATCGCCTCACGTGAAGCAAAGTGGGCAAGATTACGAAGTCGCTGTGCGGGACACTCGGGACTTGTGCATCTTAGTGCCGCGCCCTCCTCATCACGTACTACCGGTGCACCACACTCCGGGCATATATCCGGCATTTTAAAGGGCACTGCTCTGTCAGGACGCTTATTCTTATTGACGGACAGAATTTCGGGAATAATCTCTCCTGCTTTCTGTACAAGAACAGTATCTCCTATTCGGATATCAAGCCGCTCAATATTATCCTGATTATGCAAAGTGGCATTGGTTACTATTGTTCCCGCAAGACGAACTGGCTCAATAACCGCCTTAGGAGTTAGTACGCCTGTACGTCCGACCTGAATAACGATATCCTTTACCACGCTCTCCTTTTTTTCAGGCGGGTATTTATATGCAACTGCCCATCGCGGAGCTTTTGCGGTGCTGCCAAGATCCGCTCTCTGTCTAAGCGAATTAATCTTGATAACTGCGCCGTCCATGTCGTATGCAAGCTCTTCCCTGTTTTCGCCAAGCCATTCTATTCGCTCGCAGCAGTCTTTAATGCTGCTGTAAAGCTTATACGGAACGACAGGAAACCCCATTTTCTCCATTGCATCAATACTCTCGGAGTGGGTTTTATACTGTTCTCCTGAGCTCATCTGCATATTAAAGCATATGATATCGAGCTTTCTTGACGCTGCAACCTTGGGATCAAGCTGACGTATTGAGCCTGCAGCAGCATTTCTCGGGTTTGCAAGAAGCTGCTCGCCGTTAATTTCGCGTGCCGCATTAAGCTCGTGAAATACTTCCTTAGACATATAAACTTCGCCGCGTACAATCAGCTTTTCCGGCGCATTTTCAAGCTTCATGGGAAGATTTCTGACTGTTCGAAGGTTTTCTGTAACATCCTCTCCCACAAGTCCGTTGCCACGGGTTGCACCGCGAACAAAGATGCCGTTTTCATATTCGAGGGACATTGAAAGACCGTCAATTTTAGGCTCAACGCAGTATTCGTGAATCTCATTAATAGCAGAGTCCATTCTTTCGCCAAATGCAAAAAGTTCATCAAATGAAAAGACATCAGTAAGGCTTTCAAGCGGAACCTCGTGCTGTACGGATGTAAACTGATTGAGGGCAGTTCCGCCGACCTTCTGTGTCGGGGAGTCGGCGGTAATTAGCTCGGGATGCTCTGCCTCAAGCTTTTTCAGCCGCTGCATGAGCATATCGTAATCATAGTCAGATATCTCGGGAGCATCATTGTTATAATACAGCTCGCTGTGGTATTCAATTTCTTTGCGAAGCTCAGTTATTTCTTTCAGTACGTCCATTTTCAGTTCTCCGTATTAAAGTATGTCAGGGGCACATCGCCGATTATGACCGTATCGGATATAAGAACCTCGGTCACTGTTGTAGTGCTTTCTGTATCCCACGGGAGCAGGACATCTATGTCTATAGATACATCGAGATACAGTTGGTATTTTGTCTGGTTGATACCGGTGGATTCAATCTCGTTCTTAAAATCAACCTTTGAGGATGTAAGCATTATTACATCGACCGTTATATCCGGTCCCTTACCCATTAGCAGGTTGATTCCCGTAAGATTTCCTATAGGAATCGAAACGTGCAGCACACCGTCATCTGTTGAGCTTATGACCGATGACAATATTTTGGTTGATAACAGGTTAATGTGTGCCATATTGCTCGATATGGCTTTTATCTTCCCTTCAGAGTCTTTCTCGTAGCTTATGAAATAATCGCCGGCGTAATTTTCTTCATTGATAACGCGGCTTACTGCGTCATTAACTGCCGCAGTAACAGCGTCGCAAGCATCGGAAACTGCTATGCTTTTTGATAACTCATCGAGAAACAGTCCGCTTACGCAAACTATAACAAGAATACCGATAATTATCAGCAGAATCGGGAATGAATTAGCGGATTTATCCTTGCCGTCCGAATATGTATATCTTGGTCGTCTTCTGCGGAATAAATACATGAGACCACCTCATGTATTTATATGCGCTAATCAGCTCAACATTTCGCTAATTGCCATCATTATTCCGAGCTTGCCGGACTCGTATGTAATGCCGCCCTGCATATATGCTATATATGGTTCGTGCATGGGACCGTCAGCCGAAAGCTCGATTGATGAACCCTGAATAAATGCGCCGGCCGCCATAATTACAGGACATTCATATCCCGGCATCTGCCACGGTTCGGGAACAACATATGAGTCGACCGGAGCTCCGCTCTGGATGCCGAGACAGAATTTCTTCATATTATCGGCAGTTCTCAATGTCACCATCTGTATGATATCGTGACGCAGTTCATCTGATGCAGGTGATGTTGCAAAGCCTATCTTCTCAAGCATTGCCGCGCAGAAGGTTGCAGTCTTAAGTGCCTGTGCGACAGTGTGCGGGGCCATGAAGAAGCCCTGAAAAAGCAGTCTGTTGTTGCCAAGACTTGCACCGCACTCCCCTCCTATCCCCGGGGTTGTAAGGCGCATGGCAGCTTTTTCTACAAGATCTTTCTTTCCGACAATATAGCCTCCCGCGGGAGCAATACCGCCACCGGGGTTTTTGATAAGTGAACCTGCCATAATGTCTACGCCGTACTCGGTGGGCTCGTGTTCTTCGGTAAACTCGCCGTAGCAATTGTCAACCATAACATTGATACTGCTGTTTACGGTTTTTACGGTGTTGCATATCTTTCCTATTTCTTCAACTGAAAGAGCGGGACGGTTTTCGTAGCCACGTGAGCGCTGAATTAAAACAGCAGCGACATTAGAGTCTGCAGCAGCTTTTCTGATACCATCATAGTCGGGAGTACCGTCGGGCAGAAGATTAACCTGAGCATAGTTAATGCCGTAGAATTTTAGCGAACCGTGGCAATCACCGCTGATACCTATTGCATTGCGCAGTGTATCGTACGGCAGGCCTGTTACGGAAAGCAGAGTATCGCCGGGCTTAAGCAGCGAGAAAAGAGCCGCAGACAGGGCGTGAGTACCGTTTACAAAGCCTATTCTTACCAATGCAGCCTCAGTTTTAAATACCTGAGCATAAACATTATCGAGTGTTTCCCTGCCAAGATCGTCATAGCCGTATCCGGTTGTACCAGCGAAGCATGAATCGGAAACCTTGTTATCCTGGAATGCTTCCATAACCTTTAAGGTGTTAAGCTCTGCGATACGGTCGATATTTTCAAACATTGGTTTGATTTCGGCTTCTGACTGCTTAGCAAGTTCAAAAACCTCAGGTTTTATTTCGGAAATTTTCATTTTAAAGCTCCATTACTATCTGCTTAAAGTATTTGCCGCGCTCCATAAAGTTTTTAAACTGGTCAAATGCAGCACATGCGGGTGAAAGAAGAACAGTATCTCCGCTTTCTGCGTAGTTTGCCGCGGCAATAACGGTTTCCTTGAAATCGTCCATGATTATCATTTTAAAGTCCCCGGTATAGAACTTCGAGGCTTTGACTGCATCAGAAATTTTACCTGCGGTTGCACCGCAAAGGTAAAGCGCCTTGACGTTGCGGCATATTTCATCGCCGAGAGAATCAAACGGGATATGCTTATCATATCCGCCTGCAATGAGAATAGGCTTAACCTTAAGCGCGTGAAGGCCGGCAGCAGTACGGCTGGGACTTGTTCCGATAGAGTCGTTTATAAAAAGAACTCCATCCTTTTCTCTGACTCTCTCCAGACGGTGCTCAACGCCGTTAAAGGTTTTGGCAACACGTTCGCAGGTTTCGTTTGAAACAAGTCCCTGAGTTGCAGCAAAGGCAGCCATATAGTTTTCAAGGTTGTGCGTTCCGGGAAGCTTAATGTCATCAATATCCATTATCTTTTCTTCCTTGCCGCCGATTACGCGGTAGACACACTTATCATCGGAATAGACACCGTTTTCCGGCTTGAACACACGGCTGAAGTAGTTTACATTGGACTTTGCCTGATT
>JAZLGD010000010.1:0-4672 GCA_045616105.1 Oscillospiraceae bacterium
ATTGCAACATTACCGCCGCCGATAACAACGACCTTCTTGCCGATTGCGGGTTTCTTGCCTGCGTTTACTTCACGGAGGAAGTCAACACCGCCGAATACACCCTTCAGCTCCTCGCCCTTTATGCCGAGGGAAGCGGACTTCTGTGCGCCGATGCCGAGATAGAATGCGTCGTAGCCGTCGTCGCGGAGCGCCTGAATGGTGATGTCCTTACCGATTTCAACACCGCATCTGAACTCAACGCCAAGCTCCTTGAGAACTTCAATTTCAGCATCGAGGACTTCTTTTTCGAGCCTGAATGCGGGGATGCCGTAGCGGAGCATACCGCCGGGCAGCTCATTCTTATCGAATACAGTTACCTTGTAGTTGTCGCAGGCGAGGAAGTATGCGCACGACAGACCTGCAGGGCCTGCGCCGATAACGGCTATTTTCTTATCGCTGAAATCGTGGAGCTTTCTGGGAACAAATCTTGAGCTTCTGTCGAGCTCCTTGTCGGCGATGAACTTCTTTATTTCGTCAATAGCAACTGCATTGTCTATGCTGCCGCGGGTGCATTCGTCCTCGCAGCGGCGGTTGCATATGCGGCCGCAGATTGCAGGGAAGGGGTTTTCCTTCTTAATGAGCTCGAGAGCATCGGTGTACCTGCCCTGAGCGGCGAGCTTGATGTAGCCCTGAACGGCAATGTGTGCGGGACATGCGGTCTTGCAGGGAGCGGTGCCGCTTTCATATACATATTTGCGGTTGGAGCGATGCTCGGGATTCCATTTTTCGGGACCCCACTCGGTGTATTCCGCATCCTCCATGCGCTCATATTTGACAGGCTCCTTGGTGCAGAGCTTCTGACCCATTTTGATTGCGTTGTTTGCGCACTTGTCGGTACACTGACCGCAGGCGACACACTTGTCGGGGTCGATTGATGCAACATAGTTGCTCCTTGAAGTCTGAGGCGTGTTGTAGTACTGGGTTACGCCAAGCGCAAGACAGCTTTCAGGCTGGCAGTTGCAAATTGCAAAGGTCTGACCGTTTTCCAAGGTGGTTATCTGATGTACACAGCCGATTTGCTCAACATGCTCTATCATCTTGTATGCTTCTTCCTTGGTAAGAGCCTTGCCTCTGCCGAGTCTGATAAACATATCGGCGGGATGCCCCATAAAGAGACAGAAGTTTTCGTCAAGGTCACCTGAGCCTTCGTTCATCAGCTTGCGGACACGGCGGCACTGACAGGGAAGAGCGCAAAGATGCCCTTCGTTTTTCTCTATGTACATGCTGACTTTTTCGTTGTCGATCTGCTGCGCCTCTGCGGGGATTGCGCTCTCAACGGGAATTACACGCATGATGCCTGCGCCCATTGGCGTGTTCATTGCATGCTCAATCTGGCTGTCCGTTGCATGCTGTTCAAAGGCATAAGCAATCTCGGGATGGGCTCTGCAGAACTTTTCATTCAGGAGCAGGAACTCGAATACACCGGGGGTATACAGTGGCTGAAGGTAAAGCTCAATGTTAACCTTGGGAACGATTACCTGTACCAGAAGACCTATCTCGGTAAGCTCGTGAAGCAGATTGCGGGCATGCTCCTTTCCCATTCCCGCGCGCTTTGCGATGTTTGCGAGAAAGTTGATTTTCATGACGCCCTTGATTGCCATCAGAATGGAAATCTGCTCGTCGGTCATCCACTTTTCAAAGACCTTGTATTCAGCGCAGTCAGGTGTTATTTCGTAGTGACCGTCGCTGATTTTCTCGCATAGCTTGATTAGGTTTTGTCTTGCTTCCATTAGAAACCTTTCCTCCTTTAATTCAGATTTTTCGTCTTATGGCTTGAATATATACAAATCACTATATCTGTATGTATATCAGAACCACTATTGACGTAATTTTATCACAAAGCACCATGTATCGCAATATGATTTAGATAATTTTTTGGCAATTTTACATATAAAAATGCGACTCATATTTTCCGTATGAGTCGCATTTTGTTTTATTTACCGAAAACCGCTTCAATACCCGCAGGGATTGCAGGGCCGAATTTGCCTGTGAATTTCTCTGCATTGATGTCATGGGCGTCCATTCCGTTGTAGTTATACAGCATTATGCAGGGATAGTCAGCGCTGAACTTCTCAGCCTGATACGGAAGTCCCGTGCATAAGATGACGATATTGTCCGTATCGGCATTTTCGAGGATTCTTTCGGGTATAGTGTTAAGCCAGTGAGTGTCACTGTTCATGTTGGAAGCCGTCTGCTCCGAGCCGAGAATGATATAGTCTGCATTCTTAGCTGCCTTAATCATCTTCTTGCTCAGACCGTGCTGATATGAATATAAGCTGACATTGAAATTCCCGCCCATACGCTTGAAGGCATACTTTGCGCTGTTAAGTTCACTGTCATAGGGCATGAATACAGCGATTTTATCGTTAGAATCAGGGCTGAATTTTTCAAAAACACCGTCATAGACAATGTTCACGCACTCTGCCGCAAGCTTTCTTTCAATGCGGCGGTTTTCATCACCGCCCACAATGTTCGCCGCTTTCTGTGCAGCAGTCTTTACATCATAATCATAATCGCGGTCGAGTATGCCCGACTCAATCTTCAGTCGAACAACTCGTGTCGCCGCATCGTTTAACCTGTCCTCACTGAGAACTCCATCGCTTATTGCAACCTTGATGGCATCGTAGAGCGCTGTGAGCCTGCTCGTGTCCGCTGTTGAGCGAAGTGTAACCGGCATACAAACGAGGTCTGCGCCGGCGTTGAGAGCCATTATAACGGCTTCTTCAGGGCCAAAGTTATCCACAATGGCATCCATGTTGAGCGCATCGGTTACAACAACGCCATCAAAGCCCAATTCACCCTTAAGAATATCCGTGAGAATTGTTTTTGAGAGTGTTGCAGGGAGATAGATATCCTTGCCGTCCAAAGCGGATTTCACCATGGTTCCGTCAAGCCCCGGATACTGAATATGTGCTGTCATAATCATGCCAACATTACCGTGTTCGGAAAGCGCTTTGAAGGGAAGCCCGTCGTGCTCCAGCCACTCATCATAGCTTTCTTCGACAATCGGCAAACCCGTGTGTGAGTCGCTTGCGGTGTTGCCGTGACCGGGAAAATGCTTTGCGCAGGAGATAACTTTGTTGCCATTCAGCCCGTCTGCCATTGCGGCTGACATTTCCGCAACAACTTCGGGGTCATCGGAGAATGAGCGGATGCCGATTATGGGATTATCCCTGTTGCTGTTTACATCGCTTACAGGCGCAAAGTCGCAGTTGATTCCGACGGCGCTCAATTCGCTGCCGATTACCTTACCGCTTAGGTATGCGTTGTTTTTGTCGCCCGATGCACCGATAGCCATGTTGCCGCTCATACATGTGCCCGATTTCAGACGAGTAACACTGCCGCCTTCCTGATCGGTGCCAATGAGCAGGGGGGTTGAGCCGGAATCTATCGCTGCGTGCTGAAGATCGTATGTCAGACGGGTAAGACTTTCAACATCTCCGCAGTTTTCCTCAAAGAGAATGATGCTGCCGAGATGATAATCCGCAATTATCGAACGCACATCATCATTCAGAACAGTCATGTCGTCTGACTCATCAATCAAGCGGCAAAAGTCATCGTTACTCAGAGCCATATCCGAGTTTCCGGATACGGCTGTGTTCCATTGTCTGAACTCCATGAGAAGAATCTGACCGATCTTTTCGTCAATGCTCATTTCACTGACGATTTTTTCCGCACGGCGAACAGTGGCGTTCTTGTCTGAAATCCTTATTATGCACGCACAGATTATGAGGGCAAGACACAGCGCGATTATAATAATTGTCTGCTTCCTGTTTTTCATAATAGATTCATTTAATCCTTAAATATGAGCCTGATGGTTTTTCCGTCGTAAGCGCATTCGGCATCGGGAAAATATGTCCGGGCATTTAAAATATATTCATCGGGATTTTCAATCATTTGTGAATAGTGTGTAAGCCATAGCCGCTGCGCTCCCGACTCTTTTGCCAGCTTAGCCGCCTGTGAAAAAGTGCTGTGGCCGTAGATTTCAGCAAGCTCTGCCTGCTCATCCTCAGCGTAGGTGGCATCACACACCAGAAGATCCGCATCGCGGGAGGCATCTCTCAAATTATCACAAACGGCGGTATCGCCGCTGAATACAATACGCAGGCCTTTTCTCGGACCGCCCATAACCATGCTCGGCTTTATGGTGCTTCCGTTGTGCGTTATTTCATTTCCGTTCTGAAGCTCGCTCCAGCGCTTTACGGGTATTCCGTATTCTGTTGCCTTTTCGGGCAAAAACCTTGAAGGCCTTGCAAGATTAAATATATAGCCGCAGCTTGTTACTCTGTGTCTGGTTGAAAAAGAAGTCAGCACGGCAGTATTTGGCCATGCGGGGTGGAGAGCGTTCATCTGCAGATTGCCGCTAATGAGCTTAACATCATATTCCAGCTCACCTGCAAGCTTCAGTATCGGAGTGAGGTTTTCCTCCAGACCGCTCGGACCTGTGATGTATAGCGTGTCTGTGCGTCCCAGACAGTTCATGCTCTGCAAAAGTCCGGGCAGACCGAAAATATGATCTCCGTGATAATGAGTCAGCGCAATTAAATCGGTTTTCATTAAGCTTACATGAGCCTTGCGCGCCGCCGACTGTGTTCCCTCGCCGCAGTCAAACAGAATTGTTCTGCCGCTGCAG
>JAZLGD010000011.1:0-16040 GCA_045616105.1 Oscillospiraceae bacterium
ACGCCGATGTCGCCTGCGGGAGTATCGGTGAACTGGCCGATGTGACGGTAGAGCTCAGTCATGAAGCTCTGGCAGAAACGCATAACTTCTGCATCGGACTTGCCCTTGGGGTCGAAGTCAGAGCCGCCCTTGCCGCCGCCCATGGGGAGGGTGGTCAGGGAGTTCTTCAGGATCTGCTCGAAGCCGAGGAACTTGATAACGGAAAGGTTTACAGAGGGATGGAAGCGGAGACCGCCCTTGTAGGGGCCGATTGCGCTGTTGTACTGTACGCGGAAGCCGCGGTTAACCTGAACGTTGCCGTTGTCGTCAACCCAGGGAACGCGGAAGGTAACAACACGCTCGGGCTCTACGAAACGCTCGAGAAGTGCGTTCTGTTCCCATTCGGGGTGCTTGTCAACGACGAGCTGAAGGCTCTCGAAAACTTCGCGAACTGCCTGAAGGAATTCGGGCTGGTCAGGGTCACGCTTCTCAACGGAAGCATAGACTCTCTTGAGATACTCATTAGTAATCATTGTTTTTTTTTCTCTCCTATTTATTAATTTGGATTTTTGAAAGTGAACATATTTTTTTCACAAAACTCAACAGCTTGATTTTACTACTTGTTCCGAAAAGCGGCAACTGTCAGATTTACTAAATTATTTCGAACAAAAACAAGCAGATTAAACAACAGCAATTTACATCGGGAAAGAGTGGTAAAATACTAACAAACTACTTGTATTTTGCACTTGACAAATTATTCAAACGAATGTATTATCATAATCACAATTACGCAAAAGCATAACGCAAACGAGAGGATGAGGAAATTGCATAGTATTTATTCAAAATTTGAATATAAGAAGAAAATGCCGCATTGCAGCGAATGCGGAGCAGTGTTTTACCCGTGTGAGGAAATCTTTACATGGGACCGCGGAAAAACCTGCGAGCTGCTTTGCGCTGACTGCTTTGACGCTCAGATACGCGATTTGAGCAGGTTTGAAATTGCCGAGCTTTTAGGCAGTGAGGTTTTTATATGCGGACAGTAAAAAAGGAAACGGCGATGCCGTTTCCTTAAGAAAGTATACTTTTTGCCGCAAAGCTTTTCTGGCAAGTTGCTTCGGATTATTTTCTGAACAATCCCTTCAGCTTTGCTTTGATGCCGGTGGGCTGTATTTCGGGGAGCTTGCCGTCACGTGATTCGAGAAGAATCCAAGGGAGAACGATGTTGTCATAGGTAATCATGAGCTTTCCATCGCCGACCGGCTCGACAGAAACGACCATCTTGCGAACATTGAACTCAAACCTGTCAGCATCGACAATTGTACCGTTAACGCTGTATTTTGCGTTGTATATTACATTGTTCTCAGCGTCTACCCAGCTGAGCTCATCGGGCTTGGTAATATCGGATGCGAAGGAATCAAGGAATTCATTGAGCTCAGGATGGAAATGACGCATCTGTGTTACATAGTTTTTCGGATAAGGCTCTTTAGGGCTGGTCTTGCTGTCGTAATAGGCGGCGTTAGATTCATAGTCAATGTCGAAATACTGGCTGTTCTTGCGTATTCTTTTCATTGTGATCCTCCTGCTTTACTTTTTGGTGTCAAACAGACCGCGGATGATTGCGGCAGATCCGGAGCGCATTACAGAACTCAGCGCGTTTGTTGCGGCGCGCTTTGCAATTGTAGCGGCGTCGGTTTTCTTGCCGCCTGCAACGGTATTTACCATATTGGTGGTGATTGAACGGGCAACGGTGGACGCTGCATTGGTTGCAGCCTTCTTGACCATGTTCTTCTTTGCCTGAGCTTCTTTTTCCGCTTCTTTAGCAGCCTTTGCGGCTTCCTTTTCAGCGGCCTTGGCTGCTGCGGCTTCTTCCTTTGCCTTCAGCCTCTCGGCTGCTGCAGCTGCTTTTTCAGCTTCCTTCTGTGCGGCTGCCTCTTCCTTGGCCTTTGCCTTGGCTTCCTCAGCCTCAATAGCCTCCTGCTCCTGCTGAGCCTTCAGCTCTTCGGTGGCTTTCATGATTATTTCATAGGCGGATTCACGGTCAATGGTAGTGCGATATTTAAGCTCAAACTCGCCGGCGGTGATGAGCTGATTTACATACTCAGCCTCGGCAGGACCCATGAGACTCTGGGGCGGAAGAATTTTTGCGCGCTCTACGATGGTGGGGATGCCGCCTTCGTCAAGGAAGCTGACGAGGGCTTCGCCAACGCCGAGTGCCATGAGCGCTTCCTCGGTGTCGAATTCGGGGTTGGCTCTGAATGCCTGAGCAGCGGCACGAACCGCCTTCTGCTCTGCGGGAGTGTAAGCTCTCAGACCGTGCTGAACGCGGTTGGAAAGCTGTGCCAGAACATCGTCGGTGATGTCGGAGGGAGACTGGGTTACAAAGTATACGCCAACGCCCTTGGAACGGATGAGTTTAACGACCTGAACTATCTTCTGAACAAGGGCCTTGGGTGCATCGTCAAAGAGAAGATGTGCCTCATCGAAGAAGAAAATCATGCGGGGCTTTTCAAGGTCACCGACCTCGGGAAGCTGCTCGAACAGCTCGGTCAGCATCCAGAGCAGGAAAGTCGCATAAACGGTGGGGCTCTGAATAAGACGGGCGCTTGAGAGTATGTTAATGAAACCGCGTCCGTCAATGTCGGTGCGCATCCAGTCGCGGATGTCCAGTGCGGGCTCGCCGAAAATGCACTCGCCGCCTTCGGACTCAAATGCCAGCAGTGCACGCTGAATTGCGCCTATGCTTGCCGTGGAAACATTGCCGTACATGGTGGTGAACTCTGCGTGGTTGTCACCGACGAACTGGAGCATTGCGCGAAGATCCTTCAGATCGAGGAGAAGCAGCCCGTGCTCATCGGCAACTTTGAACGCGATGTTGAGAACACCGGCCTGAACATCGGTCAGTCCGAGAAGTCTGGCGAGCAGGGTGGGGCCCATGCTGGAAACCGTTACGCGGATGGGATGGCCTGCTTCGCCGAATATATCCCAGAAGCGGGTGGGGTAGGACTTGTATTCAAAATTCTCAATGCCGAACTTTGCAATGCGCTGCTGCATATTCTCGCTGTCGGCGCCGGGACGGCACATACCGGAGAGGTCGCCCTTGACATCGCTGAAGAATACGGGCACTCCCATGTCAGAGAATGACTCGGCAAGTACTTTCATTGTGATTGTTTTACCTGTGCCGGTTGCGCCGGCGATAAGGCCGTGGCGGTTTGCCATGCCGGGGAGAAGGTAAAGATTTTTATCGGATTTTGCTATCCAGATTTTGCTGTCGTAAAACATGGGGGAGACCTCCTGCTTATATATATGTATACAATATAACACATTAAATCAGTATATGTAAAGATTTACGGCACAATATATGCTTTATTCTTCACTTACGAAAAAAACACCCGGCCTGTCGGACGGACAAGTCGGGTGATTAATATCAGTTATGCTTAACGCTGTCTGCAAGCTCGAGGATATCCTTGCGGTAATCCCATTCTTCAACTTCTTCTTCGGGAGCCTCAACGCAATCCTCTCTGCGGCGCTTGTTCTCACTGATAATTGCGGGAACAACAGCCGCGGCCATAATGCCGAGACTGCCGATAACTTTAACTGCAAGGGAAATGTATCCCTTGTCGGGAATGAGATGACACAGCACCGTATCAACAGCGCCGAGCGCTCCCATGCCGATAAATACGGTAAGGAAATTGCGCTTGTTAATAAGCTTTTTAAGCGGAATATCGGGGAATACGGCCTTAACCGTCAGCATGACTGCAAGAAGCAGCAGAGCCGCAGCCACAATCCATTTAAGTATTACAGCAAACGCAGGGGAGAGAACACCGGTCCATACAAGGGACAAAAGGCTTGTGATGCCCCAGCCTATACCCCACAGCGGCACACCGATAACGGCTCTGACAGCCAGCGGAATGCGCAGTATCCTGCGTCGCAGCTTTGCGCGGAAGCTGAGCTTTTCCTCGTTTTCGTCATCGGGCGCCATAGCGCCGTCATCATCGTCGGGAGTTGCATCGGGAAGTACATATTCAACAACTGCGGCAGGGGGTGCAAGCGCGGCATCTTCGTTATCCTGAAGAAGCTCGGACGGGGAGGAGAATGCACTGCTCACAAGCATGCCTGCTGCCGCCGCAACGGCAACAGCCTTTGAGGCGACTTTCTTTTCATTATCCTTTTTGCTCATTTGTGTTCCTTTCACAATAGGACTGATTAAGGTAACAGTATCATTCGCTGCTGAGGCGATTATATCATACGTTCAGCGCAAATTGTTACGAGATAATTAATAATTTTACCCCGCAGAAGCAAAATAAAAAAGCCCGACCCGATTATTACGGGTCAGACTGTTTCAGCAAAATCGCATCAGAGAAAGGCTCGCATCTGTCCGACAAGCTGTTCCTCCTGAGCGATGAGCTTTTTGGTAATGTCCTTTGCCTTTTCGTCAGCGGCCTTGTACTCATTGAGATACCTTGACAGGGACTTGATTCCCATGTTGCAGCCGTCGGTAATCAGATCGGCAATGGTTGAGTCGGCCATATCGAAATTGAGCTTGAAATTGGTTTTGATTCTCGACATGCCCTTTGCCATGGGATTGGGGTCCTTGCCCTCGTCGCCGAAGCGGTCAAGCGCCTGCTGCAGCTCGTCCTTGAGCTTTTCGTGCTTGCTCTTGCATTCTGTGAGCGCATCCTTAAGCTCCGCGCTTTTAACATAGTCGCGTACCTCGTCAATGGAATCGACGCCCATTTTTATACCTGCGTCACATTCCCTCAGAAGTCTGACAGTATCCTGCTCTATCATAAAAATACCTCCCGATGGTGTTTATCGATAGTTTGTACCGAAACACGGGAGGATATGCACTGTTTTTCAAAAGTCCATAAGCTCGTCGATGTCAGCAGACCAGAATCCTTTGATTTACTCTATACCGGAGAAAAGTCTCGCCCGTTTTAACTATGCTGAAACCGGCTCTGAAAAGATAGCATCTGACGCTTCAGGTTAGAATACGAAGCGCCTCGCGGTATTTTTCAACACGCGCTATATCATCGCTGCTGACGGTGTCGAGGCGGGTAAGGTCGCTGTTATGCTTCAAATCAGCAATTTTTACTGCTGCTGCAATGGGATTTGCTTTTATACGTTTTACATATTCCATGTATGGAACGCTCTTATCGTGAGTCAACAGACGCAGTGCATCGCAGATGCTTTTGCCAAAACCCATTGATTCAATATCCTCTATGCTGTAATTAGTGTCTTCAACAACATCATGCAGAAGCGCAACTACCGTTGTTGACTCGTCCTTCATCTGCTCGGCAAGATGGAAGGGATGGAATACATAAGGAATACCGCTTTTATCAAACTGATCCTTATGCGCATTATACATCAGGGTAATTGCTTTTTTGGTCAGTTCAGTATAAATCATGTTGTGAAGCTCCTTAGAATCACAGTTAAATATTTACATCTGTTATTTTACACACTATTACGAAGAAATTCAACGGCGAATAATTGCGGAAGCTCCCTGCATGGGGAGAGCTCGAGAGGGGCGGGCTTAGAATTCAATAATCTGCGGCGAAGCCGTCCTCAGCAAAACAAAGAGGACAAGCTTTCGCTTGTCCTCTTTGTTTTGGTGGGGGATGGTGGATTCGAACCACCGAAGGCATTGCCAGCAGATTTACAGTCTGTCCCCTTTGGCCACTCGGGAAATCCCCCAAATTTATTCGGTTGTGCATGCTCACGATGGAGCTGGTGGACGGACTCGAACCCCCGACCTGCTGATTACAAATCAGCTGCTCTGCCAACTGAGCTACACCAGCACAATACCGGCTCGACTATAATAGCAAACTCAGTGAATTTTGCCAACACTAAAATTAAGAATTTTTAAATTTTTCCCACGGAGGTACAAAAGATGTATTTAAAGGAACTTGCCATGCAATACAGATCAAACGGAGAAGCCTGCAGAATAAGAGCAGAGCAGCTTACACAGCTGCTGAAAACAGAGAAACTGGGAGAAATGGAGCGTATGCGCCTAAGACGGAGAATCTGCATTCTCAACACCATGGCGAGGGATGCGATCGCAACCTCAAAATATCTTGAAAACTACTACGGAGATGATGAAAATGGAGAAGACGAATATGTTTGCGAGGGAAGAAGAGTATCAGTATCTGCGAAGATTCCTGAAGATGATGGTCAGCGCGGACAGAGGCGGACTTGCCGAATCGGTAAGATACTCAATCGAGGAGGATCTGACCCCTCGGCAGAGACAGCTTGTAAATATGTATTACCTGGAGCAAATGCGCATGCAGGATATAGCAGACGAGCTTAATATACATATCAGCACCGTATCCCGCACACTGAAGCGGGCAAGGGACAATATGCGAAACCATTTGCAGTATAGCGGCAGGGCGGTCCTTGAGGCATTCCGCGACTGATTTGAAATTACACAGCAGTTGTGATACAATAGCTCCATCCTAAACTGGAGATAAAGACACTTGAAAACAAAAAGAAAGAATAAGCTGTTACATAAATTGTGCCTTTTTGCTGTTATCGTTGCAACGATAGGACTTGTTTTTGTTGTTGCAGGCAGGTTCAGATTAAACCGTGAGGCCAGCAGGGAAATCGACCCCCATCTCGGTATGGCGGAGGTCTTTAACGGAGAAAGCTATGTCTGGATTCTCCCCGAGGCGGGAGTCCCCGTAAACCCCTTTGGCAAGGCTGACTTCACCGCAGACGAAAACGGCGCACCCTGCTATAACGGAACAGACTACGCAGCGTTCCGCGGCGTTGATGTTTCCGAGCATCAGGGCGATATAGACTGGAGCCGAGTCAAGCAAAGCGGCATTGATTTTGCGATTATCCGTGTCGGCGGCAGAGGCTACGGCGAAAACGGAAAGCTGGTCGCGGACGAGAAATTTGAAAAAAACCTTGAAGGCGCTAAGGCTGCAGGACTCAAAGTCGGAGTTTACTTCTTCTCTCAGGCAATGAATGCCGAGGAGGCCGAAGAAGAAGCACGATTTGCCCTCGAACTCATTGACGGCGCTGAGCTTCAGCTCCCGGTATACTTCGACTGGGAGCACATAGTCTTCGGCGAGCCGGCCAGAACGGACAAGGTCAGCGGAGCAGTTGTCACAGATTGTGCCATAGCGTTCTGCGATGCTATTTCAGACGCCGGTTATAAAACGGGAATCTACACAAATCTTGATATGAGCTATTACGGCTATAAGATGGAGCGACTGGCAGATTACAACTTCTGGACCGCCGCTGTAGGCAGCTATCCTTATGCCTATTACGCTTTTTCCGTATGGCAGTACAGCTTCAAGGGCGATATCCCCGGCATCAATGCTCCCTGCGATATGGACATGATGTTCGTAGAATACAGCTGACAAAAAAACTCCACCATAGGGTGGAGTTTTTTGTTATGTATCGTTGTCCACAAAGGGACTGTCAAGCAGGATGGCAGGATCTTTGGATGCCTCGATGGCGGCCTTTGCAGCTTCAAGCTCTTCGCGCATCTCGTCGATTCGCTTTTCGCTTTCCTCAACTTCCTTGAAGAGAATTTCGAACTTGCCCTCTGCGCTGCCCTTGTTGGCATCGTAGTAGAGGTGGCCGATTTCGGTGAAAATCTTTTTTTGCTCTTCAACCTCGCCGTTTATCTTGACATTGAGTTTTGCAATAACTGCGTAGCATCTTGCTGTGGTGCTTCCGCGGTCGTAGGCTTCCTTGACCTTGCCGCTTTCGGCAAAATCCTTGGCCTTGGTGCCGAGGGCGTTGATAGTACCCTTTATCATGCTCTTGTAATCAGGCATTATTATCCTCCTCACATATCTCATCCACAAACAGAGGTCTTTCTTTCCACTTTGCCTTTACCAGCAGAACTATAACAGCCGTGATTGCGCTAAGCGCGGCAAGAAGCTGGGAAACTCTGATGCCCGTAGCGCCGATATAAAGACTGTCGGTTCTGAGTCCCTCAATCCACATTCTGCCGAGACCGTACCATAGAACGTAAAACCAGAAGTACTGCCCGTCGTATTTGCGTTTTTTCTTCTTGGAAACAAAGTGCAGAATGAGAAAACCGACTATGTTCCATAGACTTTCGTACAGGAAAGTCGGATGTACGTAAACAGTTTCTCCGTTTGGAGCGGTGAGCCCCATTTTGCAGAAAACGTCGGTGACCGCTCCGAATGCTTCGCGGTTCATGAAGTTGCCCCAGCGTCCGATTGACTGACCTATAAGCAGACCGAATGCTGTCAGGTCACCCAGCGCGAAAAGCCTCTTTTTCTTTATTTTGCACCATATTATGCCCGTCAGCACACCGAAGATAATGCCGCCGTAAATAGCAAGACCGCCGTCGCGAACGGCGAAAATCTTCGAGGGGTTTGCAAGGTAATAATCCAGCCTGAACAGAACGTAGTACAGCCTTGCGCCGATAATGCAGACGGGAATGATGAAGATTACTATTTCGTACAGATCGTCGGCTGTGAAGCCGAATTCGGGCGCTCTGCGGGCGCAGTAAAGTGCCGCGAGAATAAAGCCGCAGGCAATTATAACTCCGTAATAGTATATGTCAAAATTGCCTATGGTGAAATATGACGGGGGATTGACGGAAAAATCTCCGAACATGGGGAATGATATGATCGCATCCCGCATCATTGTAGAAGTTAAAGCACTCATATCTTTACCTTATTTGATGGGATTAAGAACGGACATGGCGAGCTTTGCATCGGACATATTGTATGTGAGGAATTCCTCGCATTCCTTAATGTCAATCTGCGTAAGCACCTCAAATGCGTCAAGGCCGCAGTAGCCGTTTAATGCTGAGGTGGCAAGTGAAACACAAATGCTGTCGAAGTCCTCAAGACCTCTGAGGCGTGAGCCGAAGGAGGCCTTTTTTGCACGCTCGAATGCGGCTTTGTCGATGCCGTTTTTGCGGACGGCAGCTATCTCGGCCTTGACCTCAGCCAGCACTTTCACGGGATCGGAGCTTTCGCCGCCGAGGAGAATTGTTGATGTGCCTGCAGTGAAGTCAATTTCGTATTCGTAGTCGCGGTTTAAAAGTCCGTCGGCATAGAGGCGGTTGTAGAAGCTGCTCGAAGAGCCGAAAACCGTGCGCATGGCAAGCGCGGAAACGATCTTCTGTCTCTGAAGAGCTTCGCCGCCTTCCTCGGGGACGACCTTTGCGCCGATATAGAACTGAGGCGCGGAAACCTCCATGCTTTCTTCGTGGTAGGTTTCGATGGGGTATTCGCTCTCTTTTTCGCCGAAATCCGTTTCGGGAATTTCCGCTTTTTCCGCAGGGAGCATTTCCTCGGCAATATCAAATATCTCCTGTGGGTCAAAATCGCCCGCAACGCAGAGCACCATGTTTGACGGTGCATAGAATGCGGCGTGGCAGTTGTACAGCGTTTCGCTTGTTATCTCCGCAATGCTCTCCACAGAACCGGCTACCTGATCGCGCACGGGATTGTGCTCATAGAGCATACGCATGAGGCGGTTGTAGACAACATAGCCTACGCTGTCCTCGACCATGCCTATCTCCTGACCGATAATGCCCTGCTCCTTCTGAACGCTTTCGGGCGTGAAGTAGGGGGTGGACACGAACTTTAAGAGCATACGGAGGTTTTCGTGGAACTTCTGCGTGCAGTCAAAATAATATGCTGTCATGCCGCTGGATGTGAAGGCGTTGGGCTGAGCACCGTTTGCGGAAAGAACATTAAGCGCATTGTCACCGTCGGGCATGTCAAACATCTTGTGCTCAAGGAAATGAGCAACGCCTGCGGGGGTGTCGTGCCATTGATCGTTCAGCTTGAAGCGTCTGTAAGCGCCGCCGTATTTGGTCGCGAATACGGCGTAGCCAAGCTTGAAGCCGGGCTTGCGGTCAACAATAATCTGCAGTCCATTGGGCAGAGTTTCACAGTATAGGGTTTCACCGATTTTATCGAAGTTTTTTACAATCATTCTTCTTCGCCCTCCTCGCCGTTGGAATCAAGGAAGTAAACAGCATCGCACTGAACGCTGTTTGCTATTGCAACAACATCGTCAAGGCTTACGCCGTCAACAAGCTCGGCAAGCTCCATGGGGTCAAACTCAAGACCGTCAAGAGCATTTGCGAGATAGAAGCCCTCAAGCTCGCCCTGAGAATCCATGCAGGCGCGCAGGGAGGAGGATACGCTGCTTTTTGCCGCATTGAGCTCATCTTCGGTGACAATGCCGTTTTTAACATCCTCAAGCTGAGCAAAAATCTCGCTCTTGGCATCGTCAAGCTTATCAAAGTCGATGCCTGAATATACCATCATAATGCCCTTGTGGGTATCTGTAACGGAGCTTGCAAAATACGCAAGGGAAAGCTTCTCACGGACATTCATGAAGAGCTTGGAGGTGACGCAGCCGCCGTAGACAGCGTTGAATACATAGATCGCCGCAAGGTCGGGGTCTTCCATGCACTCACCCAGACGGTAACCTATAACCAGCTTGCCCTGAGTCACGGACATGCTGTCGCCAAATTCGCGGACCTTGTCCTCGACTGCGTTCATGCGTATATCGGTGCCGATATCGTAGTTAATTTCGCCTCTCGGCATGCCGCAAAGAGCATCGCGCAGGATGTCGGCAATTTTCTCGTTGTCCATACTGCCGCAGTAGAATATTTCAACGGGGCAGGTGGAGATAAGATTGCGGTAATGCTTTGTCAGCTTCTGATAATAGATGTTTTCCGCGGTGTCCTCTGTTCCGAACTTGGGAACGGCGAAGTCCTCATAGCAGCACATCTGCTCTAAAAGCCGCTGAACGGAGTAGCCCAGCTTTTCGTTTATTCTGCTGCGGATAAGCTCAAGAAGCTTGTCCTTTTCGCTTTCAACATACTTGGGAAGGAAAAGTCCGCCCTTTGTGTTGGGAGAGAGGAGTATCTCGCCCAGAAGTCCCGCCAGCTTTTCGGCAACGCTTGTGCCGTCGGGGATATACTTGTCGTCAGCAAAGCTGGAGTAAAATCCGATGCACTGAATTTCGCCTATTCTGCGGACAACGGGCTCGACACATGCGCCGTACATGCTGTCAAGCTCTTCGGCGATGGACTCCATGTCGGGGTGCATGCTTGTTCCTCGGCGGAGAACATAGGGAATTACCGCGTTCATGGACGCGGTTTCACGCTCAAGCTGTGTGAGCAGGTTAATGCTCATACAGCTTGTTTTAAACTTATCTGTCTTTATAGCGGTGAGCCATACACCGGGCATTATTTCTGTTCTGACGGTTTTCATGGGAAAAACCTCCTTCACAGGATTATTTTATAATATAACAGTATAACACATTTAATCTGAGTATGGTATACCTTTTCCGTCGTAAATTTCGCCGTCAAGGAAGATATTTCCGCTGTTGAATAAAATTTTGTGTTCTTTAATTGAGAAAGAGAGATATTGCAGTCTGTCCGGCAGAGCAGGACGGATATAAAGCATACCGTTCCATAGCTTGAGACCGAGAAGCTCCTCGCAGAAAACTCTGAAATACCAGCCCGAGGAGCCGGTGTACCATGTCCAGCCTGCTTCGCCCGTGTGCTCGGGGCAGGAGTAGACATCGGCGGGAATGACAAAAGGCTCAGCCATAAACTTCCGCATGTCGTGATTTTCGGGCAGGAGAGAAAGAAGGATTTCGTATCCGTCCTTTTCACGGCCTCGGCGCAGGCATGCCATTGCAAGCCATATTGCAGCGTGAGTGTATTGCCCGCCGTTTTCTCTGAATCCGGGGCCGTAGCTCTTTATATATCCGGGGTCGCGTCCGTTTCCGTAGAATGGCGGTGTGAAGAGCTTTACTATCCTGTTGTCACGGTCAAACAGCTCGCGGAGCGCCGAATCAAGCGCTCTGTCAATTTTGCTGTTGGAAGCATCCTGACAGAAAGCCGCCCAGCTTTGGGATATAGAGTCAATACGGCATTCGTTGTTTTTGGAGCTGCCTATGGACTCTCCGTCGGGCCAGTAGCCGCGCAGATACCATTCGCCGTCCCACGCACTGTCGGCGGCTTTTCCTATCTTTGCCGCCATGGCGCGGAAATCCTCGGCATTAGGTTTACATAATAATACAGACAGGTCTGCAAAGCGTCTTGCGCAATGGGCAAAAAACCAACTGAGCCATACACTTTCACCGCCAACCTCGTCCATGCCGTCGTTCCAGTCGCAGCTGCCGAAAAGAAGCAGACCGTGGCTGCCGGTTCCGCGGCTGTAACAGCGCAGAAGCGCTCGCTCCGCGTGCTCGTAAATGCTGCCAGTTCTGTCGGAGAATCTGGGCGTTTCGTATCTGTCATGCTCATAGGATGCAAGCTCATCTGAGTTTACATAATGCGATACATGCTCGCAAAAATCCAAATCGCCCGTTTTTTCAACATATTCGCAGAGCGCCCATACAAGCCAGAGCATATCATCGGAACAGCGCGTTCTTACGCCCTTGTCCCCATCGGGGTGGGGATGCCACCAATGCATGACATCGCCCTCAAGGTACTGATGTGCGCAGCTGATTGATATCTGCTCCTTGGCATATTCGCCGGAGATAAGAATCATGTTCACGGCATCCTGAAGCTGATCGCGGAAACCTATTGCACCGCCGCTCTGATATATGGAGCACCTGCCCATGATGCGGCATGCAATTGTCTGATAGACCGCCCAGCCGTTAAGCATATGAGCGGCGGATTTGTTGCCGTAAAACTTGAAACAGAGCTTTTCAGTCCAGTATTGCTTAAGCTCATCAAATGCACTCAAAGCATATTCGAGTTTACATAATTCAATCAGCTTATCACTCTCACAACAGCCGCAGCTGATAATGATACTTTCGGCGGGAAAACGCGCTCCGAACACAGGGATTTTTCCCTTTACCTCACCGTTGAAATCGCCGCGCATGAGTGAATACAGATCGCAGGTCCAGCCGATTGGCTCAACAGAAGCAGTTGCATAAAAGCGTGTGTTCCGATAGTAGGAGCGTTCGCCGACGGCTGAGAAAATTGAGTTTACATAATTACACGAAACGGATACTTCGTCATCCCGGCTGTCGGATAACTGAAGTTCGGTTGACCATTCGATAAAGCCCTCGGCATTACCCTTGAATTCTATCATCAGAACTCTTGCGTCTGCGCTGATGGGAACGAATGCGGTAAGGCGTGTGCCGAAATCGCCAAAGTCCTTTTCCCAGGAAGCGTAGCCGAAGCCGTATCTTACGCGGCATGGAATACCGTCGTTTTCCGCAAAGAGGCTGTAACGCCCGTCGTCGGAAACGTATTCAAGCCTCTCGGGCCCGCTTACTGAGTGGGGAGAATTTGCCCAGTTGTTAATTCTCATTTCGCGGGCGTTTTTAAGCCACATGTTGCCGTTTCCGCAGTCAGTTGCGAGATAGCCGAAGCTTCCGTTTGTCAGCATGTGACTCCAACAGCGTGAGGGGAGGCTTTGGTTTACATAAAATACAAAGCTCTCGTCCTTATCCCAATCATAAGACGGAACAGTATCTGCCTTTCGCGGATTTTTGCTGCTGATCAGATAATGCTGATTTGCTTTTCGCTCGGGAATGGCTCTGCCGGAAACATAGGATGCCGAGTTCAGAACAACGCTCCTTGCCTCAATGGGGAGAATGTGAACGCCGCCATGAACATTCAGCAGAGCTTCAAGGCCGTGTTCGCTTAAAGTATCGAAGATTTTTGAGTATACGGGTCTTGAATACTCGCCGCCCTCGTCGGATAAGAACACAAGATCAGCGTTAAAGCCGCAGCTGGCGAGAAGGCAGAATCGCTTGACAGCGTTTTCAATCTCATCGCAGTCGGCGCATATAATCGGCAAGTCGCCCGAAATTCCGTAGGGCCACAAGGCTCTTTTTGCCGCAAACGGGGCATCGTGCTGTGTCGGGAAAAGGCAGGGGGATAGCATTTTCATTGCTTTATCCACTTCATCCGAGTCAAGCCCTAAAAGCGATGCGCTCGCGGAAACCAGCGAGCCGTATTCGCCTGCGCCGATTGCCAGCATATGCTGTGCGCCGCTGTAAGCCGAATCCGGAGTATCTCCGATGCAGATTGCAAATCGGCATGAAAGGCTTTTGCCCGACCTGATGCTGAGTGGGAAGCTTGCGGTCACATACGGAGCCGAAAGATGGCCGAGAGCACTGTAACGCCCTGCGCTGAACGAGCAGGAGCGGTCGCAGGAAATGCACATCCATACCTCGGGCGAAGCTTTGCGTCTCAGCCTTTTTATCATCAGACAGTCCGAGTCCACATAGGCCTCCATACCAAGCGCCCAGAAAGCAGGGTGGTTTACATAATCATCATAGTCTGCCAGTACGGGCTCAAATTCAAGGGTGAGTGTGCAGTTATCGAAATCCTGCTTTGCGAAAAGCTCAACATAGCGAAGCTCGCCATTGTCCGCGCCGGATACAGCTGCGGTGCATTTTGTGCGGAAAAGCTCAGTTTCGATTGTGCTTGAGCATGAGCTCTCTCCGAGCTCCCATAAGCAGTTTACATAATCATTATTAATCTCAGGCAGAAGAGAGTAATCCTCCGTGCCTGATTTTATGCTGAGCCTGATTCCGTCTTTATTTTCAAAAGCTCTGTACGCGGGTTTGTATATGAGCAGTTCGCCGTATCTGGAAAGGCTTTGCATGGTTTCAGTTAACATAATATTATATTTGCCGTTTGACAAAATTCCGCAGTTCGGAGCCTCAAAATCAAAGTCCTCGCCGCGCATCTGCCATTGCCGGGCCTTGCTCTTTGTTTTTTCAAAAGTTCTTTCCCTGAACTGCAGAACCGTGGACGACTGGGGCAGCTTCTCCTGCAGCAGATTTTCGTATGCCTGCATTTCAGGGGAGCGCATGAAGAGCTTCTGCATATAGCCGGACTTTAAACAGTTGGTGATCGATATAAGGCTCATGCCGAGATGATGCGCCATATAACTTCTGATAATCTCTCCGTTTTCGCTGCGGCATCGTGACGGAGTGTAGTCGATTGCCTCGAAAAATCCGAAGCGCCCCTTTGCGCCTATGCTTTCAAGACGACGCAGGTTTTTAACCGCCTTTCCCGTTTCCAGACTCAGAGCGAGAAAGCTGCTGTAAGGCGAGATTACAAGCTCATTATCCTGACCGCGCTTCAGGGCAAGGGAAGCACAGCCGTTGGCTTTGTAGCGATAGTTAAGCGCGCTGTCAAGGGAGAAAAAGGCACTTTCCGATATGCCCCATACTCCCGTAGGTGCAGTCCTGCTTTTCTGAACGTAAAGGCAGTATTTTGAGCTTTCATACAAAAGGCTGTCGCGGCTGAGCGGGAGAAAAAGCTCAGGCATGAGATACTCGAACATGGTGCCCGTCCAGCTTGCCATACCCTGATATCCGCCTTTTTTCAGCATGGCGCGGCTTAGCTGCCGCCAATGCTTTCTGGGAACATCGCCCTTTGCGACGGCAAGGTAGCTTGTAAGTCGGGCTTCGCTTGCCATAAGGTCATAATGCCCGGGTGACGGTAGCCCCTTTTCAAGGTCAAAGCCTATATAAAAAAGCTTCTTTTCTTCATCATAAAGCGGAGCAAAATCCATGGGCGCAATTAGTGCATCAACTCTCTCGGCCAACTTGCCGTGATTTAGTTTACATAATCCGTTATTCAAGGCCAGCAATGATGCGTATATGTTTCCGCTGTCGACGGTGGAAACATATTTCGGCTCAAGTGGACGGAGAGTGCGCGTGTCGTACCAGTTCAGGAAATGTCCTTTGTATTTCGGGAGTTTTTCCAGGGTGGAAAGCGCATTTTCGATGATTTTCATCGCGCTGCCGTTTCTGTCGATGCCAAGCTCCATGGAGCAAAGACATGAACACAGGGCGAGTCCGATGTTTGTCGGGCTTGTTCTGTGGGCTATGCCGACGGGCGGCTGCTCCTGATAGTTGTCAGGCGGCAGGTAATTGTCCTCTTCCGAGCAGAATTTTTCAAAGTAGCTCCATATATCCTCGGCACAGCTTAAAAGATAGCGCCTTGTGTCGCGGTCAATGCTTTTCTCAGACTCAATGGGAAGGGAGAGTGTGAGCGCAGTAACGGGAGCGATTATCCACAAAAGTCCCGCAAGCTTGCTCAGCGCACCGTATGCAAGCACAAG
>JAZLGD010000012.1:0-5972 GCA_045616105.1 Oscillospiraceae bacterium
CCGGCAGCGGCATAGGAAGCGGAGTGACTGTTGCTCATAATAATTACCTCAAAATTTCATTATTCTTGGCCTGTCCAGCAATAGGTGCACAGCTTATCGCGGTCAATTCCTATTGCTTCGAGCAGACCGTCAAGGGACTGATATCCCAGAGAATCAAATCCGAATTTTTTGCAGATTGCACTGAGCAGGCATTTGCCGCGTTCGGTGCTGCCGTCTGCGTATTCCTCAAGGTGATTGTCGCCCTCTTCTCCCTCGAGCTCGCGAACTATTCTTCTTGCGATAAGCTCCTGCTCGGAATTGGAACGAGAGAAGTTTAAGTACTTGCACGAATACATTATCGGAGGACATGCAGAGCGCATATGCACTTCCTTTGCGCCTGATTCATAGAGGAAATTGACAGTGCCCTGAAGCTGAGTGCCGCGGACAATGGAGTCGTCAACGAAAAGAAGCTTCTTGCCCTCGATCAGCTCGGGAACGGGAATCTGCTTCATTTTTGCAACCTTTTCGCGTACATCCTGATTTGTCGGCATGAAGGAACGGGGCCAGGTCGGAGTGTATTTGACGAAGGGTCTTGCATAGCACTTACCGCTTCCGTTGGCATAACCGATTGCATGGGGCACACCGGAATCGGGAACACCTGCCACATAGTCAACATCGGGCAAGGTGCCTTCGTTCATCTCATCGCGGGCCATAATCTCGCCGTTGCGGTAACGCATTACCTCAACATTTTTGCCCTCGTAGTTTGAGTTGGGATAGCCGTAATAGCTCCAGAGGAAGGAGCAGATTCTCATTTCCTCGCCCGCCTCGGAGAGAGTTTTATAACCGTCGGCAGTAATTTCAACGATTTCCTTCGGTCCGAGCTCGTAAGCATCGGTATAGCCCAGCTTGTGATAAGCAAAGGATTCAAAGGAAACGCAGTAGGCATCCTCCTTCTTTCCGATCAACACGGGAAGTCTGCCCAGCTTATCGCGGGCGGCTATGATACCCTTTTCGTTCAGAATGATGATGGTTGCAGATCCGTCAATTACATCCTGAGCATGGCGAATGCCCTCAACGATAGTATCTTTCTCATTTATGAGAGAGGCAATAAGCTCGGTTGAGTTTACCGCGCCGGAGCTCATGGACATAAACTGATGTCCGTGATCGGCAAAATAGTGGTCAATGATTTTGTCTGCATTGTTTACAATGCCTACGGTGGTTATTGCATAAACGCCCAGATGTGAGCGTACAAGCAGAGGCTGAGGGTCGGTATCGCTTATGCAGCCGATTCCGCTGCAGCCGTGGAAATCTGCCATGTCTTTTTCAAATTTTGTGCGGAAGGGTGTGTTTTCGATATTGTGGATCTGGCGCTGGAAGCCGGATTCGCTATCGTATATTGCCATGCCCGCGCGGCGTGTTCCGAGATGTGAATGGTAATCAACGCCGAAAAATATGTCCAGTGTGCAGTCATTCTTTGAGACTGCTCCGAAGTAGCCGCCCATTATGCAAAGAAAAGCTCGGAGAGGGTCATAGGATCGATGTACTTGCCGTCCTTGTAGACTCTCATGTTGCCTGATGCGATCTCGTCAATGAGGATGACCTCGTCGCCTGCGTAACCGAACTCAAACTTGATGTCGTAGAGCTCCATGCCGCGGGAAGCCATTTCCTCTGCAACGATCTTGGTGATTTCCTGGGTCTGTGCCTTAAGAGACTCGTACTGCTCTGCGCTCATAACGCCCAGGTCGATCAGTCCGTCTTTGGTTACAAGAGGATCGCCCTTTGCGTCGTCTTTGAAGGTGGTCTCAACGTAGTAAGGCAGGTCTGCGCCTTCCTCAACATAATCGCAGTAGCGGCGGAAGAAGCTGCCAACTGCCTTACGGCGGCAGATAACCTCAAGACCGTGGCCGAAAACGCGTGCAGGAAGAACTTCCATGGTGCAGTCATCGAGGTTTGCGGAAACATAGTGGGTCTTGATGCCTGCCTCTTTGAGCTTTTCAAAGAAATAAATAGACATACGGAGGTTTACGCGGCCCACACCTTCAATGGTAAGGCCTACAGAATTTTCGCCCGGGTCAAACTTGCCGTCTTTGCCTGTGCAGTCGTCCTTGAACTTAAGCAGGACGTTGCCGTTTTCCAGCTTGTAAACATTCTTGGTTTTTCCAACATAAGTGAGTTCCAATTTTACTTCCTCCGTTTTTATTAAATATTATTTATTATATTTTCGTCCTTTGCGAGAACCTTTGCCGCATCGTTGGCGCGTTTAAGATCCAGCTTTTCAGCAAGGCTCGGGTCTTCTACCGCAAGAATCTGTATAGCTAATAAAGCGGCATTGGTCGCTCCGTCAATTGCCACGGTAGCAACAGGTATGCCGGAGGGCATCTGCACCGTGGATAGGAGGGCATCAATACCGCCTAACTGTGCTGATTTAATGGGAATGCCTATTACAGGCAGTGTAGTGCCGGCTGCAATTGCGCCTGCAAGGTGAGCTGCCATGCCTGCGGCAGCTATGATTGCGCCAAAGCCGTTTGCGCGTGCATTAACCGCAAACTCTCTGGCCTCATTGGGTGTTCTGTGCGCAGAATATACATGTGTCTCGAAGGGAACGCCGAATTCGCGCAGTGTGTCAGCTGCCTTTTTTACTACGGGAAGGTCGCTGTCGCTGCCCATGATAATGCCTACTTTTTTCATCGCTTTTACCTCCTTTAAAACGAAAAAAGAGCGCACTATGCACATTGAGTACGTAGTACGCCCAGACGGTCGGCAAAATAAAGAAGTTTGCAGGTCCATGTGGTGGACTCCACTTAAGCCGGGAGGTTTCCCGCTTGTTCCGTCAGAGCCTACAAACGCTATTGATTTTCCTGCTCAAATCATAACATAGCTTTCGATTTTAAGTCAAGGAAATCCGCATTTTTCTCATGGACATTTTTCGCAAAAAAAGCCGTCGTTATTTGTTTATTTTGACCACAACCGGAAACTCAGAGTTTTCCCCTTATAGCCGCGAGGAATTCGTTATAATTCACGCCCGAAACCGTCTTATCGTCGCACAGCGCCGCAAGGTCTCCGGTCATGATTCCGCTGTTTATTGTATCCAAAGTAGCAGCCTTGAGCTTTTCTCCGAACTCAAGCAGCTCCTTGTTTCCGTCAAGCTCGCCGCGCTTGCTGAGAGCGCCCGCCCATGCAAATATCATGGCAACGGGATTTGAGGATGTGACCTCACCCTTGAGGTGACGGTAATAGTGGCGGGTTATTGTTCCGTGAGCGGCCTCAAACTCGTAATTTCCGTCGGGAGAAACGAGAACGCTGGTCATCATGGCAAGGGAGCCGAATGCTGCTGACAGCATATCGCTCATAACATCGCCGTCATAGTTCTTGCAGGCCCAGATAAATCCGCCCTCGGAGCGCATTACGCGGGCAACGGCATCGTCAATCAGCGTGTAGAAATACTTGATTCCCGCGCTTTCAAACTTTGCCTTGTATTCGCTTTCAAATATGCCGTTCATGACCTCTCTGAAGCGTCCGTCATATTCCTTGGATATGGTATCCTTTGCCGCAAACCACAAATCCTTGTTTTCGCTTAGAGCGAACTCAAAGCAGGATTTTGCAAATGAAGCAATGGACTTCTCCGTGTTGTGCTGGCCCATGATAACACCGGGGCCTGCAAATTCGTGAACGGTGCTGCGATAGGTCTCAACGCCGTCTGCATTGGTAAACACCAGCTCTGCCTTGCCTGCTTCGGGCACGACATACTCAACCGCCTTGTAGATATCACCGTAAGCGTGGCGGGCAATGGTTATCGGCTTTTTCCAGTTTCTCACCGCGGGAGAAATGCAGTCTATCAGAATAGGGGTGCGGAAAACCGTGCCGTCAAGAATGCTTCTTATAGTACCGTTGGGGCTTTTCCACATCTTATGGAGCTTATACTCCTCAACGCGCTTTGCGTTGGGGGTAATCGTTGCGCACTTTACGCCGACATGCCATTTCTTGATGGCGTTTGCAGCGTCTACGGTGACTGTATCGCTCGTCGCATCGCGGTTGGGAAGTCCCAGGTCGTAATACTCCGTATTAAGCTCCACAAAGGGATAGATAAGCTCATCCTTTATACATTTCCAAAGGATGCGGGTCATCTCATCGCCGTCCATTTCGACGATGGGATTTTGCATTTTTATCTTTTCCATCAGCTTATCCTCTCTTCTTTTCTGCTGCGTAATAGTTCATAAGACAGCCGTCGGCAATTATCTGCTTTTCCTCATCGGTAAGTGTGTCAAGACTGAGGCTTATATCCGAAACCTTGCCGTCGGACACGACCTTTGCGCAGACCTTCATCTGTCCGCCGAGAACAGCGCTTCTGATGTTGGGAACATATACAAAGTCGCCGGGCTTATAGTCAAAGCTTACGCCCTCTGCAATGGTAAAGGGCAGCATGCCCCAGTTAATGCAGTTGGAGCGGTAGCGCTTGGTTGCAAATTCATAGCAGATATTTGCACATCCGCCGAGAATCCTCTGGCAGGATGCCGCCTGCTCACGGGCAGAGCCGTCGCCGGGCTTATTGGCAAAGATAACAGAGCCAATCTGCACATCACCTTCGGCACCGAGGAGAGAAAGAACGTCCTTGACATCTTCCTTGGTGAGCTCGCGTGTTACCTTTGTACGGAATACATACTCGGGCTCGCGGCGGGAAAGCGCAAATGTTGCAAGCTTCATGGGATTGGAGCGGTAAGAGGATGCGTCACCCGAGGGAATGAGCTCATCGGTGGTGGTAACGGGGTCATGGATTACCGCATCGAGGCGCAGAAGCAGGTTTTCCTTAAGCTCGGGAATTTCGGGCCACTCGGTAATATTGGGACCGAGCTGAAGCTTTTCTTCAGCGTCCGCCTTGCCGAAGCCGAAGTATACGCGCTTGGAATATACATTTGCATCAAAATTGCTGCCGTTGACGGAAGGCATTTCATATTCAAATTCGTCGCCGCCTGTCAGCGCGCCATGATTTCTCGCAGTTGCCGCAATGGAGCGTGCGTCCATAAGCATGACGGATGCGAGCTGACTCTCAGCAGGCTTTGAGCCCTCGCGGTTGGGGAAGTTTCGGGTAGTATGGCGTGCGGAGAGACTGCCGCAGGAGGGCACATCGCCCGCTCCGAAGCAGGGGCCGCAGAAGCAGGGCTTGAACAGCACGCCGCTTTCGAGAAGCTTCTGCTGAACTCCGCTCTTGATAAGCTCGAGATTTACGGGGATGCTGGGCGGATAAACGCTCATAGAGAACGCACCGCAACCGATATCGTGACCGTCAAGGATTGCGGCAGCTTCGGCAATGTTATCAAACATACCGCCTGCACAGCCTGCAATTACGCCCTGGTCAAGCATGAGCTTTCCGTCTTTTATCTTATGCACGAGATCAAAATCAATGTTTTCGCCAAACTGCTTTCTTGCACGGACTTCGACTTCGCGGAGGATGTCGCCGCCGTCAGCTTTCAGCTCGGCAATGGTGTATGCCTCGGAGGGATGGAATGGCAGTGCCGCCATGGGGACAATGGTGCTCAGGTCGATTTCAATCATAGCATCGTAGTATGCTCCCTCTTCGGGGCTCATTGCTTTGTATTCGCTTTCTCTGCCGTGATTTCTGAGGTATTCTTCAACCTTCTCGTCCGTGACCCACACGGAGCTGAGGCAGGCCGTTTCGGTGGTCATTACGTCGATGCCGATGCGGTAGTCCATGGAGAGATTTGCAACGCCGGGGCCTGCAAACTCCAGCACCTTGTTCTTCACGAAGCCGTTTTTGTAGGTTGCACCGCAGAGTGCGATTGCCACATCATGGGGGCCGACACCGGGATTCAGCTTACCGGTCAGATATATGAGAACAACAGCGGGAGACGCAATATCGTAGGTTCTTTCAAGAAGCTGCTTGACAAGCTCCGGGCCGCCCTCGCCAACGCCCATGGTGCCGAGCGCACCGTAACGTGTATGGCTGTCGCTGCCTAAAATCATCTTGCCGCAGCCTG
>JAZLGD010000013.1:0-15063 GCA_045616105.1 Oscillospiraceae bacterium
CTATTGCGTAACCGTATCATACGGTCGCGGGATTTTAGCTGCCGATATATTGAGACGGGAAGGGCTTTTGCAGGGCAAGATCTTTGAACAACACACCGATGGGACGCTTAGGGAGGTAGTGTTGTGATATATCTGGATTCAGCCGCAACAAGCTTTTTAAAGCCAAAGAGCGTGAAATACGCAATGGTCGATGCTGTCGAGAACATGTCAAGTCCGGGCAGAGGCGCTTATTTACCTGCCATGCGCGCTGCTGAGAAGGTATATGATTGCCGAGAAAAGATTGCGAAGCTTTTTAACGTGAAAAACCCGGAGAATGTTGTACTGACATTCAATGCGACGCATGCACTCAATGTAGCAATTCGCTCACTTGCAAAGAGCGGAGATAAGGTGCTTGTTTCAGGTTATGAACATAATTCGGTAACGAGGCCATTAAAGCATATCGGAGCCGAAATTGTGGTTGCGGAATCTCCGCTTTTTGAACCTGAGGTGGCTGTGGATAGTTTTAAGAAAAACATTGAAGATGCAGGGCTTGTAATCTGCAACCATGTATCAAATGTGTTTGGATATATTCAGCCTGTTGAAGCAATTTCAAAGATGTGTAGAGAGGCGGGAGTTCCGCTTGTAATTGATGCTTCACAGTCAGCTGGTGTGCTCGACATTGACTTTGAGGCATTGCAAGCAAGTTTCGTTGCAATGCCGGGTCATAAGGGACTTTTAGGACCTCAGGGAACCGGCGTGCTTTTGTGCAGTGGAAATGCAAAACCTATTATGTTCGGCGGCACAGGATCGGCGAGTATGGAACAGAATATGCCTGATTTTCTGCCTGACAGGCTTGAAGCGGGAACACACAATGTTCCGGGGATATCGGGGCTTGTGGCAGGTGTTCAGTATGTCCTTGATGTTGGTGCTGAGAATATAGGAAAGTACGAGAGGGAGCTTTGCACACTCATGGCGGATATACTGAGCGCCGATAAAGAACTGGAAGTGTTCCGGTCTGATAACGGCTCACAGGCAGGAGTTCTCTCCGTACGCCATAAAAGAATCGATCCGGAAAGCATGTGCACAATGCTCGGAGAACATGGCGTTGCGGCAAGATGTGGACTGCATTGCTCACCGCTTGCTCATAAAACCGGAGGCACAATTGATACGGGCACAGTGAGATTCAGCTTTTCGCCTTTTATAAGCAGAGAACAAGTCGTAAAAGCATGCAAAGAAATAGAAAAAGTTATCAATATGTAATTGCTTTTTTCTTTACTTTAATTTATAATATTAAGATAAAATGGCAGTTAAAGCGGACTGCTTTGCAGTCCGCATAGGATAAATGAACGGGGACTTGGTATGCAGGCTACAGCAAATTTTATTTCAAGCAAATTACATTACATCTCCATAATCGGTTTTTGGGATATCGTGGATATCCTGATTGTTGCTTATCTGATTTATAAAATCATCGACCTTATCCGCAAGACAAGCTCTTACAGTGTCGCAAAGGGATTACTTATCCTCCTTTTAGTGCTCTGGTTGTCTTCAGCACTCAATCTGACGATGATTAACTGGATTCTTAAGAAAGCTGTTGACATAGGGCTTATCGCGTTGGTAATCCTATTTCAGCCGGAACTCAGAAAGCTCCTTTCAAAGGTCGGCACAAAAAGCTTCTGGGGACTGTTTTCAAAGAAGGTTCAGAATATATCGGAAATCGATGCGGTTATTACACAGACGGTGCTTGCCTGTGAACAGATGGCGGAGAGTAAAACAGGCGCTTTGATTATTTTCGAGAGAAACTATAAGCTGAATGATATAATGGCGACCGGTACGATAGTAAATGCTGATGTTACATCCGCTCTTCTGAAGAATGTTTTCTTCCCGAACACTCCACTGCATGACGGAGCACTTATAATCCGTAATTGCCGCATAGCGGCAGCAGGATGCGTGCTTCCTCTCACAAGCAGCACAAATCTGAGCAAAGATTTGGGCATGCGACATAGAGCGGGCATCGGTGTCAGCGAACAGTCCGACTCGGTTGTAATTATTGTTTCTGAGGAAACAGGCGCAATCTCCATTGCTATTGAAGGTATGCTCAAACGCAATCTCGACAGAGAAACCTTTGAAAAAATACTCCGTAAGGAGCTTGTTGTCGAGGAAAGTGAGTCAGAGTCCAAGGACGGTTTGATTTCATTAATCAGCGCAAAGCTTAAGGTGAACGATAATGAAGCAGGAAAAGAAAATAAGAAGGATATATAACAGCAAAGTTTTCTGGATGGCAATATCCTTGCTTTGTTCGCTTGTCCTCTGGGGTTATGTTTCGGGGCAGGACGGTAAGGAATCGACCATCACATTAACGGGAATACAGGTTGAGTTCTCGGGGCAGGAAGCTCTTGCAGAGCGCAATATGTCAATTTACTCGGTTGACACATCGTCTGTTTCAATTCGTGTCAAGGGTACAAGAAGCGAGCTCAGCAAGCTTAAGTCATCTGAAATTAAGGCGGTTCTGAATGTAAGCAATATTCAGCAGCCAAACGATATGTCGTGGACCTACGACATAGTGTTCCCCAGCAATGTTGATGAGAATAACTTGCAGATAATCAGTCGCAGTCCTGACACAATAAACTTCACAATCGTAAAGAATTCGACAAAAACAGTTGAAGTCAAAGGAAGCTTCGAGGGAACGATTGCCGATGAATGTGTAGCGGAAGAGCTTGTGTTTGAGCCTTCAACCATTACGCTGTCCGGTCCGGAATCGGCACTTGAGGATATTGAGTATGCTTGGGTAACATTCGGAGATTCCGACCTGTACATTGAATCGACCTATTCGATAGATAAGGGATTTTCACTTGTTGATAAAAACGGAAAAACCTGCTCTTCTGCCGACATTGCACTGTCTGCAAATTATGTAACGGCAACTCAGCCTATACTTAAGAGCAAAGAACTTCCGTTGACTGTAAACCTTATTCCCGGCGGCGGAGTAACCGAATCGGACTGTAAGGTGACTATTGAACCTGCCAGCATAAAGATTGCGGCAGATTCACGACTGATAGATGATAAAAACAGTATTGTTCTCGGAAATGTAGATCTGGCCTCGTTTAACAACAGCTTTGAACAGACATTTACCATTCCTCTTGACGATGAAATTCAAAATCTCACCGGAACAACTGAGGCAACGGTGAAAATCAGCGTTGCCGGAACGCATACAAAGACGTTTACGACCGATAATATATCCTGTAAGAATGTCTCTAACGGATATAATGCAAAGATCGATACCAAGCAGGTTGAAGTAACGCTCAGGGCGAAAGATGAGAAAGTGCTTGACTCGATTGATGCTTCCGACATCACTGTCGTCGCAGATTTGACCGATTACGGAACTACCACCGGACAGGTTATTGTTGACGGTAAGGTCAGTGTGAGAGGGCATAGCAGTGCAGGCGCTGTTGGAGATGTCAAGATAACACTAACGATTTCAAAGGAGTAAACCATATGACTCAGGATGCTGTTGTAACAAGAGTTTTACCGAATAACATGGCTGAGGTCGTCGTGTCCAGAGGAACTGCCTGTGGAAGTAATTGCGGCAATTGCGAAAGCTGTGCTTTTCAGAATGAAATAAAGACTCTTGCGAAAAATACTGTTCACGCAACTCAGGGTGAAAAGGTGGTAATCGAAACCTTATCCTCAGAAATTTTCGGTGCGGCATTTTTGCTGTATATAGTGCCGTTTATCGCATTCTTTATTGCATACGCAATCGCTTATTCCTTCAATCTTGGCGATACAGTGTGCATGATAATCAGCGCAGCTGCATTCGTTCTGTGTATAGCTGTCGTTATTATTTATCAGCGGATAAAGAGAAGCAGTAAGCCCATTAAATTTGAAATAGTTCAGCTTCGCTGACTTGGAGGAAAACATGATAAAGAGTATGACCGGCTTCGGCAGCGCAAAGGGTACTGTCGAGGGAATAGAAGTAACAGTTGAACTAAAAAGTGTTAATAACAGATATCTGGACACTTCTGTTCGTCTCCCGAGAAGTTTTATGTTTGCAGAGGAGACAATCAAGAGTGCGGTTCAGTCGCATATAAGCCGCGGTAAGGTTGATGTATTTGTAACCATAAATACCGCCATGGCTGACGATATGGCAGTTGTAGTCAATGAGCCTCTGCTCAAGGGTTATATTGATGCAATTAAACATATATCCGAAGAATATGAACTGCCCTCGGATATGACTGCGATGACAGTCAGCCGTTTCCCGGACGTTCTGTCCGTTGAAAAGCGAGAACTCGATGCTGATGCTGTGGCAGCCGGGATAAGAGAAATAGCAGAGCAGGCACTGAACGATTTCGATTCGATGCGCCTCAGAGAAGGCGAAAAGCTTCGTGACGACGTTCTGAGCAAGCTTGATACCATAAACGGACTTGTAAGCACAGTTGAGGAAAATGCGCCTAAGACAGTTGCGGAGTATCGCGAGAGACTGCTTCAGAAGCTCAACGATGTTATCGGAACGGCTGGTATTGATGAGAGCAGAATTCTTACCGAAGCTGCAATATTTGCAGACAAGGTTGCTGTTGACGAGGAAACAGTAAGACTGAGAAGCCATATGTCTCAGCTCAAGACGATGATCAACGGGTCTTCGCCCACAGGCAGAAAGATTGACTTCCTCATTCAGGAGTTTAATCGTGAGGCAAATACAATCGGCTCAAAGTGCCAGAATGCGGATATCGCTCATGTAGTCGTTGATCTTAAGTCCGAGATTGAGAAGATAAGAGAACAGATACAGAACATAGAGTAAGAGGTAAAAGCTTGAAACTTGTTAACATAGGCTTCGGAAATCTGGTTGCCGAAGAGCGTATCGTGGCTGTTGTCAGCCCTGAGTCGGCACCGATTAAACGTATCATTCAGGATGTGAGAGAAAAGGGACTCCTGATTGACGCATCCTTTGGCCGCAGCACAAAAGCGGTTCTGTTCATGGATAGCGGCAATGTTGTATTATCAGCGCTTTCGCCGGAAGCTCTGGCATCGCGCATGTCCAATAAATATGAGGAAGGTATGGAAAATGGCTGAACAAAAAGGAAAACTGATAGTGATTTCAGGACCTTCGGGTGCAGGTAAGAGCACAGTCGTGTTCAAAGCGCTTGAGGGGAGAAACGATGTTTGCTTCTCTGTTTCCGCAACGACAAGAAAGCCCAGACCCAACGAGGTTGACGGCAGAGAGTATTTCTTCGTCGAACCGGACAAGTTCAAGGAAATGGTTGCAAACGATGAATTTCTTGAGCATGCTGAATATGTTGCAAACTCTTACGGAACTCCGAGAGCTTACGTTGAAAAGAAACTGAACGAGGGCATGAACGTACTTCTGGACATCGAAGTGCAGGGTGCTTTGCAGGTACACGAAAAGATGCCCGAGGCAGTTATGATTTTTGTTATTCCGCCTTCCATGAAGGAACTTGAAACCCGCCTCCGCAATAGAGGTACAGACTCTGAGCGGAAGATTGAAGCCCGACTCATCCGCGCAAAAGAGGAGTATGAGGCGGCAACTTTCTATGATTACATTATCATCAACGATGATGTTGAAGTGGCGGCAAACGAATTTTCGTCTATAATTACTGCAGAAAGCTGCAAATACGAACTAAGAAAAAATTTTTTGAATGAGGTATGATTAATTATGATGCTTTATCCTCCCGTGGCTGATCTCGTTGACAAGACCGGCAGCCGTTATCAGCTTGTAAACTTAGTAGCTAAGCGCGCACGTTCTATTTCCTCCGAGGCTGAGGAAAGCGGCGAATCTCTGGACAAGAAGTCCGTTTCTATCGCTATTGACGAGGTATATACCGGAAAGCTCACTATCGAAGAAAAGTGAGAACTTATTCAGCGGAGCTAATCAGCTCCGCTGGTTGTCTTATTTAGTTTAAGGAGAATTCGACCTGATGCAGTGTGTTGTAGCAAAAATTGCGGTTTCTGCCGCAACATATTGGGTTGATAAGCCTTACGATTATCTGATACCCGAAAAGTTGCGCGAAAGCGTTTGCCCGGGCGTGAGGGTAACCGTACCTTTTTCGAGAGGCAACAGGCGAAGTGAAGGTATAGTCCTTGAAGTAACAGACCATAGCAACTATAAACAGCTTAAGCCGATTACATCTGTCCTTGATGAGTCTCCGGTTCTCAGCCGCGAGCAGATTAAGCTTGCTTTGTGGATGCGTGAGAGATTTTTCTGCACGGTTTATGATGCAGTAAAGACTATTTTGCCATCCGGTTTCTGGTTTAGTCCTGATGGCAGCCGAAGAACAAACGACAAGATGGTTGAGATGATATCTCTTGCTGTTCCTGCAGAAGAAGCTTTTTCCGTCGCTCAGAATAAGCGCCGAAAAGCTCCGCAGCAGGCAGCAATATTGGAGCTTGTGTGCGCAACCGGTACTGTACCGGCTAAGGAGGCATTGTTGTTCACAGGCGCTTCACGACAGTCACTCAAGGCTCTCGTTAATGCTGAGCTCATTGAATCAAGTTTTGAAGAGACCTTTCGCCGTCCTGAAATCTGGAGCGATGAAACAGAAGAGCTTCCTCTCCTTAATGCGGAGCAGAGCTCTGCCTTCGTGGATATATCTAAGCTTTTAAACACCGGAAAGCCTGAAGCGGCGTTGCTGTTTGGTGTAACCGGAAGCGGTAAGACATCCGTGTATATCCATCTGATAGATAAAGCGCTTAAAGATGGAAAGACAGCTGTTTTGCTTGTTCCGGAGATTGCACTCACACCGCAGATGCTACGCACCTTTTCGTCATACTTCGGAAATAAAATTGCCGTGCTGCACAGCAGCCTGTCGGTAGGCGAGAGATATGATGAATGGAAACGCGTGCGCAGCGGTGATGCGAAGCTTGTAATCGGAACACGAAGCGCGGTATTTGCGCCATGTGAAAATCTCGGCCTTGTCATTATCGACGAGGAGCAGGAGGACAGCTATAAGTCTGAAAACTCTCCGCGATACCATGCCAGAGACATTGCAAAGTACCGTTGTGCAAGATCAAATGCTTTGCTGCTTCTTGGCTCTGCAACGCCAGACGTTGAGAGCCGGTATGCTGCTGACATAGGAAAATACAAGTATTTTGAGCTCAATGAGCGTTACAACAACATGCAGCTGCCTGAGGTACGCGTTGTTGATATGAAGCGAGAGATGCGCCGCGGAAACGGCGGAAATCTCAGCGTTGAGCTTCAGAACGAGCTTGAAGAGAATTTGAGCCGCGGAGAACAGAGCATACTGTTCATTAACCGCCGCGGAGCAAATAAGCTCATCAGCTGCGGTGAATGCGGATACGTTTATAAATGTCCGAGATGCAGTGTGTCTCTTACTTATCACAGCTCAAATAAAAAGCTTATGTGTCACTATTGCGGGTACTCAAGGTATCCTGACAAGGAATGTCCGGATTGCGGCGGAATATTGAGCTACATAGGTGCCGGCACTCAGCTTATCGAGGAAGAACTCAATCAACTTTTCCCCGATGCGGGCGTACTTCGTATGGATACCGATACCGTTAAAGCCGCCGGCTCACACGAGGCACTTCTTGAGAAATTCAAGAATGAGCGCATCCCCATAATGGTTGGAACGCAAATGGTTACCAAGGGCCTTAACTTTGAAAATGTAACCCTTGTCGGCGTAATATCCGCTGACCAGAGCCTTTATTGCAGCGACTACCGCTCGGGCGAGAGAACTTTTTCGCTTATAACTCAGGTCGTCGGCAGAGGAGGTCGCGGTACAAAACCCGGACGCGCAATTATTCAGACCTTCACCCCGCAAAATGAAATTATAAAACAGGCAGCAGCTCAGGATTATGACAGCTTTTACAAATCCGAGCTTGAGCTCAGAAAGCTCCAGGGAACACCGCCGTTTTACGATATTATTTCCGTAACGGCCTCGGGACTCAGCGAGGATCAGGTCCTGCGCTGTTGTGCGGATATCAGAAATGTTCTTCACGCATCGGTGAAAAACCGCACAGATGTCAGCATATTGGGTCCTGCGCCTTTAGCTGTGGTAAAGGTCAACAACAGATATAGATACCGTGTAAATGTCTGCTGTCATGCTGACAGTGAAATGCGAAAAATAATTTCTGCGATTTTAATTAAATTTAATTCAGATGCAAAGTATAAAGGGGTAAGCATTTTTGCCGATAACAACCCCTCAGATTAATTTGGAGATAAAAACTATGGCATACAGAAATATATACGAAAAAGGCAATAAAGTGCTTTCCATGGTCTGCCGTCCCGTAAAGAAGTTTAACCCCAGACTTCATCAGCTCCTTGATGATATGGCAGAAACCCTTATGAGAGCAAACGGAGTCGGTCTTGCAGCACCTCAGGTTGGAGTTCTCCGCCGCGCAGTTCTTGTCATTGAAACCAATGTCGACGTTGAAGCAGGCGAGGAAGAATACATCATAGAGCTTATTAACCCTGAGATTATTGAAACCTCAGGTGAGCAGTTTGGCGCAGAGGGTTGCCTCAGCGTTCCGGGTGAATACGGCATGGTCCGCCGCCCTGAATACGTAAAGGTACGCGCACAGGACAGATACGGTGAGTGGCACGAATACGAGGGCACAGGCCTTACTGCAAGATGCTTCTGCCACGAGATTGACCACCTTGATGGTCATCTTTTCCTTGAAAAATGTGAGCGTATGCTTACTAATGAGGAAATACTTGCCGGTAGTTCCGAGGACGAAGAGGAGTAATTTATGCGCATAGTTTTCATGGGAACCCCTGATTTCGCAGCGGCATCCCTTAAAAAACTGATCGATGAAAAATACGAGGTTGCAGCTGTTTTCACTCAGCCCGATAAACCCAGAAACAGGGGAATGCAGATGTCATTTTCTCCCGTCAAGGAGCTTGCTGTGGCTAACGATATTCCGGTATATCAACCTGTAAAGCTTCGTGACGGTGAAGTGCTGAAAACCCTGCAGGAAATTAAGCCTGATATTCTTGTTGTAGTTGCCTACGGAAGGATACTTCCGGATGACATTCTTGCTGTTGCACCGTATGGCGCAATTAATGTCCATGCGTCGCTCTTGCCTAAATATCGCGGTTCTGCACCTGTGCAGTGGTCTGTGCTCAACGGTGATAAATATACGGGCGTTTCCACCATGTACCTTGCAAGCGAAATGGATACAGGCGATGTTATCTATACCGATGAAACCGAGATCGGAGAGTTTGAAACCTCCGGCGAGCTTTTTGACAGACTCATGGCCATGGGGGCTGAGCTTCTGGATAAAACACTGCGCGACATTGAAGCGGGAACGGCACCGAGAACGCCTCAGAACCATGCTGAGGCAAGTTATGTCACTATGCTGGATAAAAGTATGTGTCCCATAGAATGGAATAAGACTCCGCGCGAGATCAATAAATGGATTTGCGGACTCCAGCCATGGCCTGTTGCAACAGCTGAAATCGTCGGTGATACCTTCCGCATATTCAAAGCGGAATATACACAAAACAAGACAGCAAAAGCCCCGGGAAGCATTGTATCTGCAGGCAAAAAGGGAATTGAATTTGCCTGCGCAAATGGGGAAACATTGCTCATAACAGAGCTTCAGGCACCGGGCAAGAAGAGAATGAAAGCGTCTGATTATCTTCTCGGACATCCTATAAAGATTGAGGACTGAAAATGGCTGATAAAGCGAGGGAAGCTGCGCTTGAAGTGCTTGAAAAGAGCAGAAGAAACGGTGCATGGTCGTCCGCGGCAATAGACGGCGTAATTAAAAAATACAATCTTGACTCTAAATCCGCGGCACTTGCAACAGCTTTGAGCCTTGGAGTTATCCAGAACGAAACGCTTTGCGACTACTATATTGATCACTTTGCTTCAAAAAAGATTGAGCCAAAGGTAAGAGATATCCTGCGCGAGGCAGTATACCAGCTGCTGTTCATGGATAGAATTCCGCACAGTGCCGCCGTAAACGAAGCGGTGCTTCTTTGTAAAAGGCTCGGATACTCAAGAGCAAGCGGATTTGTAAATGCTGTTTTGCGCAAAATAAGCGGCAATGTTGAAAACCTGCCCGATATACCGAAGGGCGACGAGGCGCGGTATCTATCGATTAAATACAGCCACCCTGCGTGGCTGGCAAAACGAGTGATAACTGAAGAAGGTTTTGGCTTTGCCGAAAGCTTTTTTGCGGCAAACAATAGAGCCGCAGAAACATGTATTCAGGTCAACACGCTTAAAACCGATACATACAGCCTTGAAGAGAGATTTAAAAAATCAGGGGTGGATTTCCACAAGCATGAATGGCTTGCGGATGCGCTCATAGTCAGCGGAAATGTTACAAAGCTGCCCGGCTTCGCTGAAGGATTATTCTATGTTCAGGATCCTGCGGCAAAATGTGCGGTTTTGGCTGCTGATTTAAGACCGGGAATGAAGCTGCTCGATGCCTGCGCAGCTCCCGGAGGAAAGAGCTTTGCGGCTGCAATTGCAATGCGTAACGATGGAAAAATCATTTCATGCGATCTACATGAAAAGAAGCTTGGCCTTATTAAATCAAGTGCTGAAAGGCTTGGAATATCAATCATTTCAACCGAAGCATGTGACGCAAGAAAACCAAGGGACGATGAGTTTGATGTAATCATTGCCGATGTTCCGTGTTCCGGTCTGGGTGTTATCAGAAAGAAGCCTGATATTCGGTTTAAGAGCGAAAGTGAGCTGGATGGATTGCCTGAAATACAGCTTGCGATTCTAAATAATATCTCAAAAAACCTTAAGACAGGTGGAGTACTTTTATACTCAACCTGCACAGTTATTAATGATGAGAATGAGGGTGTTGTGAATAAATTCTTGTCAGAGCACCCTGAATATAAATGCGAGGCATTTTCATTGCCCGGCGGTAATGATGCCTCAAACGGTATGTACACATTCTGGCCGAATATTAACGGTACGGACGGATTTTTCGTCTGCAAATTAAGGAGAACTGTGTGAAAAACATAAAATCAATGCTTCCGGAGGAGATTGAAGCGGAATTTGCCGCAATGGGCGAGCCTAAATACCGCGCAAAGCAGGTTTTTAAGTGGCTCAGCCGCGGTGTAAGCTCCTTTGATGAAATGAGCGATATTTCAAAATCCCTGCGCGAGAAGCTTAAAGCCGAATATAGTCTGTATACGCCCAAGGTGCTCAGCAAGCAGGTTTCAAAGCTCGACGGTACAATAAAATATCTGTGGGAGCTTTACGACGGAAACGCCGTTGAAACCGTTGTAATGAGCTATGAACACGGAAACACTGTATGTGTTTCCTCACAGGTCGGATGCCGTCAGGCCTGCGCTTTCTGCGCATCGACTATCGGCGGACTTGTTCGCTGCCTTGAGCCGTCGGAAATTCTTGACGAAGTTCTATTCTCTCAGATTGACTCGGGAAAGCCTATATCCAATATAGTTCTTATGGGCATCGGCGAGCCGCTTGATAATTTTGATAATGTTATGAAATTCCTTAGGCTTGTCAATCATCCTGACGGAATGAATATCGGCATGCGGCATATCTCACTTTCAACATGCGGTATTACGGAGAAACTCGACGAGCTTGCCGAGCAGAATTTACAGATAACCCTTGCCGTCTCGCTTCATGCTCCCGATGATGAAACCCGCTCGAAGATTATGCCTGCAAACCGCGGAAGAGGCGTTGACGAGCTGATAGCCTGCTGTAAGCGGTATTATGAAAAGACCGGCAGAAGAATCTCGTTTGAATACGCGATGATTGACGGAGTTAATGATACCGAATACCATGCCCATCTCCTTGCTAAACGAGCAAGAGAAGTGGGGGCTCATGTAAATCTAATCCCGCTCAATCATGTTGAGGAGAGTAAGTACGGTCCCTCAACTCCGGGCCATATGAAAGCATTTATAAAAATCCTTGATGATGCGGGAGTAAACGCAACGGTTCGCCGCAAGCTTGGCGGTGACGTAGACGCTTCCTGCGGGCAGCTCCGCAGAAAAATGCAAAAAACTAAAGGTAACTGATCACTATGAAAAGTTTTGGCATTACTGACAAGGGAAAAGTCAGAAAAGAAAACCAGGATAGCTACATTATTGAGAATTGCGACAAGCGAAAAAGTGTAGTTATCTCAATATGTGACGGCATGGGCGGCGCTAAGGCAGGAGACCTTGCAAGCCAGCTTGCGTGTAAAGCCTTTGTTTCGGGAGTGTATGAATCACTTCTGTCACCAAAGGTGTTTACGGAGAATTATGAGAAAATTCTCAAAGCAAGCTGCGCGGATGCCAACGGTGTTGTCTATGAGTATTCGGGCTTTGATCCGAACTACAACGGTATGGGCACAACACTTGTCGGCGGCATCATAACAAAGCGCAGAGCTCATATTGTTAATGTCGGCGACAGCCGTGCGTATCACCTTACAAAAAACGGAATATATCAGGTCACAAGGGATCATTCATATGTTAATGAGCTCGTTGCGCTTGGCACAATAACTCCGGAAGAAGCTGTAAACCACCCGAAGAAGAATATAATAACAAGAGCTTTGGGCGTGGACAATTCAGTGGAATCCGATTATTTCACTGTTGACCTGAGCAGGGGAGAATGTATACTTCTGTGCTCCGACGGCCTTTCCAATATGGTAACGGATGAGGAGATTTTCGGAGTCTATAAGGTCAATAAAAAACCTGAATATATTTGCAGAACTCTGCTTAATATGACACTTGAACGCGGTGCAAGAGACAATGTTTCCGTTGTTGCGGTTCTGATTTAGATGTAGGTGGCTAATATGGATAGAAATGCTGAGAAATATATAGGCAAAATTCTTGATGACAGATATGAGATACTTGAGCTTATAGGCACTGGCGGTATGGCTAATGTTTACAAAGCACTTTGTCATAGACTGCATAGATATGATGCGGTAAAAATCATGCGTGATGAAACGGCTGCAAACGAAGAATTCCGTGAGCGTTTTCGCGCGGAATCTCAGGCTGTTGCCATGCTTTCACATCCGAACATCGTGTCTGTTTATGATGTCAGCCACAGTGATGATGTTGAATACATTGTTATGGAGCTTATTGACGGAATAAGCCTTAAGCAGTATATGCAGAGAGTGGGCGCGCTCAAATATAAAGAGGTGCTTGACTTCAGTATTCAGATTGCAAAGGCTCTGGCTCACGCTCATGAAAAAGGTATAATCCACCGTGATATAAAGCCTCAGAATATCATGCTGCTCAAAAACGGTATGGTCAAGGTTGCTGATTTCGGAATTGCAGCTCTTCAAAACAGCTTTTCCGGCCCGTCTGCTGAGGCTGTAGGGTCCGTGCATTATATTGCGCCTGAGCAGGCAAGAGGCTATGCGCCCGATGCCAGAAGTGATATTTATTCTTTGGGCATAGTTATGTACGAAATGCTTACCGGCAGACTTCCGTATACCGGTAACTCTGCTGTAGAAGTTGCCGTGAAGCATATGAACACCGATGCTGTTCCTATTCGCGAAATCAATCCCGATATTCCGGAGGAACTGGAGAGAATTACTCTTAAAGCAATGTCCTCTGAGATATACGAGCGCTACCAGAGCGCAAATGAGCTTCTTGCAGATCTCGAAGCATTCCATAATGCTGAAGTTGCAGAGCAGGTGCTTGCTGACACAGGCACTATGAATGTTGCCCTTATTGAAGAAAACATAAGAGCTGAGGAAGAGAGAAAAAGAGCGAAAAAGAAGAAAAACCGTTCCAGAAAGATTGCTTTTGGAACTGGTCTTCTCGGCGTTCTCATATTTATAATCCTTATATTCATTTTCATAAACGGTTATTTCCTTAAGGATCTGTTTGGAACGCCCGATAAGATTGAGGTGGAAAACTTTATTGGTAAGCACTATGAAGATTATATAAACGACCGAGACTATACTGATATTTACAACTTCACCGTTGTATTCAAGCCTGATGATGCCGAGTACGGTATTGTCCTTGATCAGAATCCTGCTGAGGGTGCTTTGCGCAGTAAATCGGGAACTGATAGAAAGATTGATGTTGAGCTGATTGTAAGTTCAGCTGGTTCATTGGATGACCAGGAAGGAATGGTTGAGGTTCCCGAAGTCTTTAATGAAGAAGACACAACGGCTTTGAGAGCGCTTGAAAAAGCAGGCTTGAAGTGCTCTGTTGAGAAATCCTCTTCATCCAGTGTAGCAGAGCGCCGCGTTATCTCGACTGATCCCGCAGCAGGCGAAAGCGTTAAAAAAGGAAGCACAATTACGGTTGTTATCAGTACCGGACCCGAGATTGAGATGACAAAGGTTCCTCAGCTTAAAGGCCTTTCAAAGGATGCTGCCATTGCCAAAATTGAGGCAAACGGGCTTGCTGTTGGTGATATATCCAACGCAGAGAGCAATCTTGATGCAGGTACTGTTATCTGGCAGAGCGAGGAAGCCGGAACCGAGATTGAAAAGCAGACTGCAATTTCGATTAAAGTTTCGTCCGGCCCCAGTTCGGAAGGCTGAACCGATGGAAGGAACAATAATTAAAGCACTCAGCGGATTTTATTACGTAAATGCGGAAGAAAGCGTTTACGAATGTAGGGCAAGAGGTAAATTCCGCCTTGACGGCACGTCACCTCTGGTTGGAGATAAGGTAAGCTTCAATCTTGATTCGAACGGTAAAGGATATATTGAAAAGGTTTTTGAGCGCAGAAACTTCTTTATACGTCCCGCAGTTGCAAACATTGATACAATGGTTTTCGTTGCCGCAAATACGAATCCCGTAACCGACCCGTTCTTAATTGACCGCGTTTCCGTTATTGCGGAGGAAGCTGACTGCGAGCTTGTTATCTGCATCAATAAGACCGATATAGACAGTGCGGATGAGCTGTATGATATATACTCAAACTCCGGATTTGCCACATTCCGCACAAGTGCGGAAACCGGCAGCGGCTTGACTGAGCTTATGGAAGCTCTCAAAGGTAAAATATGTGCCTTTACGGGCAATTCCGGTGTAGGTAAATCAAGTATACTGAATGCCATTGTACCGGAGCTGAAGCTTGAAGTAGGAGCAGTCAGCGAAAAACTGGGACGCGGCAAGCATACAACCCGCCATGTTGAGCTCTTTGCTTTGCCGAACAACACGTATATTGCTGATACTCCGGG
>JAZLGD010000014.1:0-11657 GCA_045616105.1 Oscillospiraceae bacterium
CTTCGTAAACAATATCAAGATGGCAGGGCAGGATCTGCTCAATGCGCTGCTTAAGCTCGTCCGTCGGTATGGAATCTCCGCCCGCATGCGGAAAGCTTACGCAAACTGTCTCCGGGCCGTATTCAGTCACCACGGCTTCGATGCCTTTTCCATGGTATTAAGCTCCCGAAGCACCGCCAGCTTATCCACGAATTTGAGCTCAACCGTTCCGCTTGGGCTGCGTTTGACCTCAGCAAGCAGAGAAAGGTCAAGCCCCTCTACGGCGGATATGTCATCTTCGTCCAGAAACAGAAGCTTCACCGCATCGTTGGGCGAGGATGAAGCAAGTTTTTTCAATAAGCTCTCCGGCGTTTCGGAGTTTATTTTTTTAGCCATCACATCACCTCTCACCCATATCCCGCATTCCGGCAAAACTTGTACGTTCCGGTACAAGTAAAAAACCCCCGATGAAAAATCATCGAAGGCTTGATTCTATTTCTCTGAAAAATGTAAAATCCCCGGCGATTATTTATCGCCGGGGACATCCCGCAGATGCCGTGGGGCCCGATTATAACCTGCACGGTGTGGCAGGTGGGTCGCCTAAGTTCTGTTTCTCTGCTTCCAACATCCGGTTTCCCGGGAGGCCTGCAATCCGCAGAATCAAATCGGCATCCCTTATAAGAGATGTGGGTTTAATTGGGCCGATGCCTTTTAAAAGGCGCCGCGCACAACGCAGGACTTAAATTAATCTATGTTTTTCTGAGGAACTTATTCCTCGTCTTCATCGTCGAAGAGCAATACCTTGAAGTGCTCGTATACATCCTGAAGCTTTTCGTCATCGTCAATGGATTCAAAAAGCTCATTATGATCATCATCTTCGATTATCTGAAGTATAATAAGACCGAAGTCAGGATCGTTCTCGTCGATATCGGTGGGCAGGAAAGCGCCGAAGCTTTCGCCGTTATAATCCATGGTATCGAGCAGTTCGAGAGTAAACTCGTTGCCGTCGTCATCTATTATAGTGATAAAATCATTGCCGTAATCTTCGCTCATTGGAATACCTCCCGTAAGTTTGTGATTACATTCTAAACCATAGGCAGTTATAAATCAAGAGCCCAAATCTTCCAGAAGCGAGATAAGCTCGGTTTTATTTTCGGCGGTGATGCCGTTTTGAAGCATTTCACGGTCATTATTGTTAAGTGTGAGGGTTTCTATATCCGTTATGGTCATCGGCTCGGAAGGATTATCCGTTTTGTAGACCGCAACAAATCCGTCGCAGTCCCTCAGACAGTACTGCGTTTCATTAAGCTTCGAATAGCTCATTGCGGCAACCACCTCTTTCTCGGGCTCAATCTCCGTGTTTCCGGTTTTATATGCTGCAATGCCGCATAAAACCGAAAGTGCCGTAAGACATAAAACGGCAGCTGATTTTGCATGATTTTTCATTTATTTCAACTCCTTTTGCCCTATTATCCCCACTTTTCACCGAGCATAATCAAAAAAATATTAAATTGTATATCCCCACTTGACATAATGTGATATAATGTAATATCCGCATTATGGAGTATAATGCGAACTTATAGAAAACCGCTAATTTCATTTTACTACAACACCGAAGGAGGTGTGCCGTCTGAATGGATAAAGATAAAGTTAAGCGTATCGACAATATTACCGATGCAACCGGAAAAACTTTCGGAGGGGCTTTGAGATTCATCGGAACGCTGCTGCTTATTATTGTTGTTACGGGGCTGCTCTTTTTATGTATTTTCGCGGCTTATGTTAAGAATTGTATAATTCCCAGTTCGGAATTGAATCTCGATGAGGTTACTTTGAATCAGTCGAGCACTATTCTATATCAGAATAAGAACGGGAATTGGGATAACCTTGTAACCCTGTCCGGCTCTGAAAACCGAGTCTGGGTTGACTATGACAAGATTCCCGAATACATGGAAAAGGCCGTTGTCGCCATTGAGGACAAGCGCTTTTATAAGCATAACGGCGTTGACTGGTACAGAACTGCCGGTGCAGCCGCCAACCTGTTTGTCCCCTTCCGTTCAACCTTCGGCGGTTCTACAATCACCCAGCAGCTTATCAAGAACATTACCAAGCAGGACGACATAACCGTTCAGCGAAAGCTGCTTGAGATTTTCCAGGCCTTGGAGCTTGAAAAGGCTTATTCCAAGTCCGAAATCATGGAATACTACTTAAACGTTGTTTATTTCGGTCAGGGCTGCTACGGTATTGAAACTGCGGCAGATACCTATTTCGGCAAGGATGCTTCGGATCTCACTCTTGCGGAGGCTGCCTCGATTGCGGGTATCACAAACCTCCCCGGTTACTATGACCCCTTTGTTTACCCCGAGCATAACAAGGCCCGTCAGGAGGATATACTCTGGGCAATGTACGAACAGGGCTACATTTCCAAGGACGAGTACAACGAAGCCGTTGCCGAGGAGCTAAACTTTGTCCACGGCGCAAACGAGCCTTACACCCAGAACATTTACTCCTACTACGAAGAGGTTGTCATTGACGACGTTATAAACGACCTCATGGAGCAGAAGGGCATCACCGAGGATGCGGCAAAGCTTCTCATTTATAACGGCGGCTACCAGATTTACAGCTGCATCGACCCCAGCATTCAGGAAGCAGTCGATTCGATTTACGAAAACTACGATAAGCTTCCCAAAGCAAATCGCAATACCGGTAAGGATCTGCAGAGCGGCATCGTCATAATGGATCAGACCACCGGTGAGATCAAAGCTCTCAGCGGCGGCTGCGGAGAAAAGACCATAAACTTCGGTCTGAACCGCGCAACCAAGACTCAGCGTCCTACAGGTTCTTCGATCAAGGGCATCGGCATTTACGGCCCCGCTGTTGAGTACGGACTTATCACCCCGTCAACCTGGGTATACGATGGCGACAGCAAACAGATAACCCTTTCCCACGCACCGCGCGGCTGGTACCCCAGAAATGACTCCGGCGGAAACGCAGGTCTTATAACCATCAATCAGGCACTCACCAGATCCATCAACACCGTATCTGCTCAGATACTTGATAAGCTCACTCCTCAGGCTTCTTACGATTTCCTTAAGAACCGCCTCGGATTTACGAGCCTTATCCCCGATGACTGCAGCTTTGCTCCTCTGGCTCTCGGTCAGCAGACTAACGGCATAACCGTTCGAGAAATGTGCGCGGCCTATGCAGCATTGGCAAATGACGGTGTATTCATCTACCCCCGCACCTACACCAAGGTTCTCGACTCTGACGGCAATGTTGTTCTCGATAACAGTCCCCGCAGCCAGACAGCATTCTCCGCAAGCACCGCTCATGTTATGACATATATGCTCAATAATGCGGCAACCTACGGCACCGGCTCCGGTTCACGAATGAGCAACATGCCCACCGCAGGCAAGACCGGTACTTCCACAAACAGCATGGACCGCTGGTTCTGCGGCTATACGCCCTATTACACCGCTGCTGTATGGACAGGTTTCGATATGCCCGAATACATGCCCTTCAGCGGAAACCCCGCAGTCACGATATGGCACGATGTTATGGAGCTTATCCATGCAAATCTTGAGCACAAGGACTTTGTAACAGAAACTGGCGGCGGCCCGACCGGAATCTTCGGTTCTCATGCCTCTCTATCCAAGCTTGATAAAGAAGATGACGAGGATGAGGACGGCAAGAAGAAGGACAAAGACGACGATAAGAAAAAGAAAGACGACGATGATAAGAAGGACAGCGCACAGAAAGTAGAAAATACCACTCCCGAAACTGACGACACCGCCGCATAAAACCAATCAGAATCTTGCTTTTTTCCCCGTCGCAAGGGTGGCAATCAAAAAACACGACATTTATGACCATTCCTTTTCATGGTTATTTTATGTCTTAATTATAAGAAAGGAATGCTCATAGTTATGGCAGAAAAGAAAGTTCTTGAATACAAAGGACACCCTCTCCAGCGCGCCGGAAACATTATTTACTACGGCAGCATGGCTGACAAATACATTATTATGCTTCAGATACTCGAAACCAAAAAGGTCAAGGATTTGGACGTTGCAACAAAGGTATCCATTCAGCTTCAGCTGACAGACCCCACCATCAAGTCCCGTGACCGCATTGTTAAGAAGAGCGAGAAGAACGGCTTCTATGAAGCTATGGACGTCGCAGCTGTATGGCTCGACCGTGCTCTCAAGCAGTAATAATAAAACTTAACCCTCAGTTCCCAATCGGAGCTGAGGGGTTTTTTATACAAAAATCCCCCGGACAGATATCCGGGGGATTAATTTTTAAACTATTAAACTAATCAGAGAACTCGCTTTGCGCCGACATAGTGGGTTATGTAGTAGCTGCAGCCCTCGAGTTCGGTTATAACAACCTTGCCCGAGCCGGAGGAAGCGTGGATAAACTGACCGTTTCCGATGTACATACCGACATGGCCGACGGATTCGCTTGAGCTTGAGAAGAACACCAGATCGCCGGGCTGAAGATTGCTCTTGTCAACATGTGTGCCGTTGTTTCTGTACATATCTGCCGCAACGCGGTAGAGCTTGTAGCCATACTGGTTGAACACATACTGAATGAATCCTGAGCAGTCAAAGCCTCTGGGGCTTGTGCCGCCCCATACATAGGGAGTACCGAGGTATTCCTTAGCGGTTGCGATTATCTGGCCTGCCTGAGAAGTTGAATTGGAAAGCTTGATGTAATCGGAAGATACATAGCCCTTCTGACCGTTATATGTTACTGCATACCAGTTGCCGGTCTTGCCTGTGATATCAACCTTGCTGCCGGTTCCGAAGTAGCCGACAATTGCATAATTGGTACCGGGACCGCCGCGCATACGAACGCTGGAGCCGGAGATGATACCGATTGCGCTCATTGATTCACTGGGATTGGGAATGGTCTGATTTGAGCTTTCAGCAGGCTTTGCCTCGGCCTTGGCGGTTACATAGTCCTTGCTCATGTATCCGTAAGCGCCGTTGATGCTGACCTCGTACCAGTTGCCGCTTGTACCGCTGATTTTAACGGCGGTACCCTTGGGGTAAGTACCGACAATGGAATAAGATGTGCTGGGTCCGAGTCTGAGACGGACATCGGAGCCGGTGATTACGCCATCTGTGCTTGCGGTTGCATTATCGGGAGCTACGCGGACATAATCGGCCTTGATGTATCCGGTCTTGCCGTTATAGCTTACCTTGTACCAACCGTTTTCAGAACCGAGGACGGTGAGCTTAACGCCGTTTGAATAGGTGCCGAGAATCTCATAGTTGGTTCCTGCTCCGCTTCTCATGCGGACGCTTGTACCGATGATGGAGCCGGTCTTGCCGGAAACGTTGCTGTTTTCATTGGAAGTGTTGTTTGCAGTAGTGTTAGCTGCGGTATTGCCTGCTGCTGCGGAATTTGAAAGGCTCATGTAATCGGAAGAAACATAGCCGGTCTTTCCGTTGTAGCTGACTGCATACCAGTTGCCGTTTACTCCTGTAACGGTCATCTGGGTTCCCTTGCCGTAGGTTCCTATTATTGAGGAAGAGGTGCTTGCGCCGCTTCTCATACGGACATCGGAGCCGGTGATAGTGCCGGTGCCGAAGGAGGAAGAAACAGCTTCTGCCGCAGTAAGGAATTCTGCGCTGGCATAGCCTTCAGTTCCGTTATAGATAACCTTGCTCCAGCCGTCGGAGGTAGACTCAACAACGACCTTTGCTCCTCTGGGCATTACCTGCAGGATCTGTGCGCTTGTGCTTGCGGATGCTCGCAGGTTAAGTGCAGAAGTGGTAACTGCACCGCCGTTTGCTGTTGCCTGAGCCGGTATCATGAGCAGTGAAGCGCTCATAATAACAGTCAGGCATAAACTAATCAGTTTCTTTTTCATGATAAATCTCCATTTGTAATCATAGGGCGCGATACGCCCGTAAAAATCAAAATGTATACAAATTGTAACACATTCGGAGTATTATGTCAATTGCTGTCGATTATCAGAATGTAAACTGGCTGTAAATTTTACATTAAGTAATTATTTCAAAAATTTCAATATATTGTGTCCGACGCATGTTTTTCAGTGCCATTATGACACTATCTGTATTTTTTCGTTTTCTTTTATGTATTTATATGTTATAATAACAGTACACAAAAAATTATTTGATTATTACGAAAGAAACAGAGATATGACTCATAAAAAGCTGTATTTTAATATAATTTCATTTGTTTTATGCCTTTCCATGTTGCTTCCCCTTTGCGCATGCTCGAAGGATGAGCCTGTTCAGAAGCAGGTTTTCGCAATGGATACAATTATGACCCTTACCGCTTACGGTAAAGCCGCAGACGCAGGACTTGATGCCGCTGTTGGCGTAATTCAGGCGATGGACACCATGCTTGACCCGAATTCCGAGAGCAGCTACACAGGTCTTATAAACAACGCTCAGGGCAATAATGTCATTGTTCCTCCTCAGGTTGCGGAAATGCTGAGTGTTGCGTCTGACATATACAATAAAACAAACGGCGCTCTGGATCTCTCCGTTTATCCCATATACGAGGCATGGGGTGAATTTAAAGAAGATACCGGCCGCATTCCCTCCAGCGACGAGATAACCGAGCTTCTCACAAAGCTTAAGTTTGATCAGCTCCGTATAACCAAATTCCCCGGTGAATCCAACAGTTCAATATCCCTGCCCGCAGGTACCGAAATAAGCTTCGGTGCAATCGCAAAGGGCTGTGCCTCCAATTACGCAATTGATGCAATGAAGAAGGCCGGAATCGAAAGCGGACTTGTCTCCCTCGGCGGCAACGTCCAGACTCTCGGTGTAAAGCCCGACGGCTCAAACTGGGTAATCGCCGTTGATGACCCTGATAACACCGGCTCATACATCGGAACCCTTTCCGTCGGCGAGACCGCAGTTGTTACCAGCGGCAACTATCAGCGCTATTTCACCATAGACGGAAAAAACTATCACCACCTTATTGACCCCCATACAGGCAGACCCGCCAACAACGGACTTAAATCCGTAACCATTATCTGTCCTGACGGAACTACGGCTGATGCACTGTCAACCGCAATGTTTGTCCTCGGCGAAAAACGTGCCCTTGATTACTGGCGCGATAACGGCGGATTTGAAATGATAATGATAAATGAGGATAACAATGTTATCTGCACAAGTGGACTTATCGAAGTTTTCACTTTGACCAACACTACCGATTACACCTACACCATGATGGAGTAAGGAATGTTCGACAGAAAATTTTTCAGACAGAATGCTTTGGAGCTTGCACCGGAACTCGTGGGCAAGCTCCTTTGCCGAAAATTGCCCGACGGTAAGCTTATAAAGCTGAGAATAAGCGAAACGGAAGCTTACTGCGGGGTTGACGATACCGCCTGCCATGCCCATAAGGGCAAAACAAAGCGTGCAGAGATGCTCTGGCACGACGGCGGCACCATATACGTCTACCTCTGCTATGGCATGCACTGGCTTATAAATATTGTATCCGGCGAGGAGGATGACCCTCAGGCGGTTTTAATCCGCTGCTGCTTTGAAGCCGACGGGCCGGGCAAGCTTACAAAAAAGCTGGGCATAGACGGCTCATATAATGGAAAAGACATTCTCAGCTGCGAGGATTTATGGCTTGAGGATGACGGCTTCGAGGTTAACATAATAACAGATAAGCGAGTCGGCATTGCATATGCCGATGAAATTGACCGCGATAGGCTTTGGAGATTCAAGCATGGCTGATGTGAATACCGAAATAAGATATTTAAAAGGTATAGGCGAGAAAAAGGCACTGGCGTTCAACAGACTCGGTGTCATGACTATTCGTGACCTTGTTTCCCTCTTCCCGAGACGTTATGAGGACAGAAGCCAGTTCAAGCCTATTGCCCTCACCATGCCCGACGAAACTGTCTGTATTCAGGCGATTGTCGCCGATACTCCTCGCCTGTCACGAATTCGCCGCGGCCTTGACCTTGTAAAATTCCGTGCTGTTGACGAAAGCGGTTCGGTTGACATAACATACTTTAATCAGAGCTATATCAAGAATCAGATACAGCAGGGCGAAACATATAATTTTTACGGAAAGATAAGTGTTCAGGGCTCAAAGCGCAGTATGACCAATCCCGTGCATGAGCGTGACGGAGCTCCCGGCGGAATTACGGGGCGCATTGTTCCCGTGTACCCTCTTACCTCAGGAATTACGCAGAAAAACGTAATGAGTGCCGTTCAGCAGGCCATGGACATCTGCAAGGACAGCCTGCCCGATGTTCTCCCTGAAGAAGTGCGGGAGAAATACCAGCTTGCGCAGACCGCCTTTGCATACGAGAACATCCACTCCCCCGCTGATTTCGAGGCTCTGGAGATTGCGCGCCGCAGACTGATATTTGAGGAGCTTTTCCTACTTGCCTGCGCTCTCGGACAGATGAAGGGCAGCCACAGCAAGGCAGACGGAATTAAGCTTAATTCAGTTGATCTTAATGAGTTCTGGTTAAGCTTGCCCTTTGCCCCCACGGGTGCACAGCGCAGAGCTGTAAACGAAGCAATGAACGATATGCAGTCTGGCAAAGCTATGAACAGACTCGTTCAGGGCGATGTTGGCAGCGGCAAAACTTTGGTTGCTGCCGCTCTTATATGGGCTGCATGGAAAAACGGGCTTATGAGCGCATTCATGGCACCCACGGAGATTCTTGCCGAGCAGCATTATCAGACGCTCAGCGAAATGCTGTCAGGCTTCGGAATGAGAATTGCGAAACTGACCGGCTCCATGACCGCAAAGCAGAAGCGTGAGGTTAAAGCTGAGCTTGCCTCAGGTGAGGTTGACATAATAATCGGCACTCATGCACTCTTTACCGAGGATGTGGAGTACAGAAACCTCGGTCTTGTGGTCACTGACGAGCAGCACCGTTTCGGTGTTAATCAGCGTTCATCACTTATCGGCAAGGGCGACAAGCCCCATGTGCTTGTCATGTCCGCAACGCCCATCCCCCGCACATTGGCGCTTATTATCTATGGTGACCTTGACATTTCAATTATTGACGAGCTTCCCCCGGGGCGGCAAAAGGTTGATACCTTTGCAGTTACGGAAAGCTACCGCGCGAGGCTGAACGGCTTTATTAAAAAGCTTGTTTCCGAGGGACGGCAGGTGTTTATCGTCTGTCCCATGATCGAGGAAAACGATGAGCTCTTAACTCCCCTCAAATCCGCGCAGGAGCATACGGCGGAGCTGAAAAAAGTTTTCCCCGAGCTTAACATTGCCTGCGTACACGGCAAAATGAAGCCCAAGGAAAAGAATGATATTATGTCAACCTTTGTTGCAGGCAATATTGATGTTCTTGTTTCGACAACGGTAATTGAGGTTGGCGTTGATGTTCCCAATGCGGCGCTGATGATAGTGGAAAACGCTGAGCGATTCGGCCTGAGCCAGCTTCACCAACTGCGAGGCCGTGTCGGCCGCGGACAGCATAAGAGCTACTGTGTCCTTGTTTCGGACACGGACAACGAGGTTTCCGTATCCCGTTTGAAAGTCATGACTCAGACAAACGACGGCTTTAAAATCTCAGAAGAAGATCTTCGGCTTCGCGGCCCCGGCGATTTCTTCGGCTCACGACAGCACGGACTTCCCGCAATGCACGTTGCCGACCTCTGCGCCGACATGACTGTATTGCAGACTGCTCAGGCTGCGGCGCAGGAGCTTCTTGCCGCCGACCCAAGTTTATGTAAACCCGAACATGCTGAGTTAAAGTCGGCAGTTGAACGCCTTTTTGAAAACAATGCGGATACATTAAATTGATTATGTAAACATAAATATAAATATGGAGGAAAAAATGAGTATCAAATTTTTGGTTCCCTTCGTGCTGCTTGGATTCGGTATCCTGTTTACCGCAATCTACGTACACGAAAAGCTTCAGAAGTATGACGTAAAGGAACTGCTTCTGAAAACAACCTGCAGTATGCTGTTTATGGGCGTTGCCATCAGCTCTGCAACACTTCACCGCACGGGTCTGTATTCATCTCTGATGATTATCGGCCTGCTCTTCGGGCTTCTCGGTGACATCTGGCTCGACCTTAAGTACGTCTATCCCGCAGATGACACAATCTACACCTATTCCGGCTTTTCCTCGTTCGGCATCGGCCACATCTTCTTCATCACCGCTCTGATTTACAGATTCGGTTCCTTCGCAACTCCCGTTTACTACATTATCCCCGCAGTCGGAGCACTTCTCCTCGGCTTCGGCTCCGTTGCGATGGGTCCCGTCATGAAGCTTGACTACGGCAAGTTCAAGGGCATCACCCGTGCATACGCAACGCTTCTCGGCGGCTTCACCCTGCTCTCAGGCTCTTTTGCACTGCTGTTCCACTTCAAGTATCTTGCACTTGACATGCTGTTTGTCGGTGCTGTTTCCTTCCTGCTGTCTGACCTCGTTCTCAGCGGCACCTACTTCGGCGGCAAGGAACGCCCCATTGACATTCACCTTAACTACATTTTCTACTACGGCGGACAGTTTCTCATCGCACTGTCTCTGCTCTTTGCATAATTATGAGTGATTTAAGCAGATTTACATCAGCTCAGAAAAGGAGCTACGAAGGCGCATTGGAAGAAATACGCCGCGGTTTTAAGACCGGACACTGGATGTGGTACATCTTCCCGCAGATAATAGGTCTCGGCAGCAGCGCAACCTGCCTGCACTATTCAATAAAGAATCTGCAGGAGGCAAAGGATTTCCTTGCTGACCCCTATCTCGGCGGCAATCTTATTGAAATTTCAAACGAGCTTCTTAAGCTCCCCGAAACGAATCCCAGCAAAATCTTCGGCTGGCCCGATGATATGAAGCTTCTGTCCTGCATGACTCTTTTCGCCATGGCAGACCCGGAGCAGGAGGTTTTTCAAAAGGTAATCGATAAATATTACGGTGGAGAACGCGACCACCGCACGGAATATATCCTCGCCGAGAGAATTAAATAATAAAAAGAGCGGTTCTTACGAACCGCTCTTTTTATATAAGTCTTGTTTGCATAATTATATATTATTTAACCCGACTTGTTGGACAATGTTCCGCTCTTACAAACCGAAGATTTTCATTACCGCGACAGCCAGACCTGAGCCGAGAATTGCCGAAGCGCTTATGGCTATGCTCTGAGTAAGTCTGCTTCTTCCTCCCTTGCCCGATTTATCCACAAGGCCTGCCGCCGCTCGGCGGGCATCACTGAGCAGTTGGCTCTGGCTCACGCCGGGAGAGCGCAAGAACTCCTCCTTAACCACAAATATCGCCTCATCGAAAACCTCGGGATCCGGGGATTTCACTACTATTATTCTGCGCGAAGTTCCTTTTACCATTTAACCCGCCTCCTGACTTAATATAGTAAAATTATTTCCAAAAAATATATCGCTTATGCGCGACTTTCAACATTTACGGTTAATACGGTCATATCGTCCGTCTTGCCGTAAATTTTCTCTGCCGCGCGAAGAGTTGTGCGTGCCAAAGCCTTCATATCGCCGTCTGAACCTTTAATAAGATTTTTTATCCACTCATCGCTTGAATCAGCAATAACACCGTCAGAGGCGATTATGGCCGTACAGCCGGGCTTCAGGCGCATGGATACCACATCGGGTGCGCCGTATGTTGGGTTAAGTCCCGGTGCAAAGCTTTGGCATTTTATACGCTTAACGCTTTTTCCGCTGTATACATAGCTTGGCGC
>JAZLGD010000015.1:0-12174 GCA_045616105.1 Oscillospiraceae bacterium
AAACACCGCCATCATCAAAGCCGTGCACTTCGGCTTCCTCTGCGCTGCAGAGCTCGTGCACAAAGGCCTTATACTCTTCCTCATCCATGGGGCAGTTTACATAATCCGCAGTTCCCTTATCGTAACGGGAGGCGAAGAATGCGCTGTCCATATCGATGCTTTCGAGGGTTACGATAGGTGCGACCGCATCGTAAAAATGCAATCCCGTATCGTTGCAGAGTGCGGCGAGCTTATCGGCAAAGCCGTCGCTCGTCAAAGGTCCTGTTGCAACAACGACCTCTCCCTCGGGTATATCGAGGATTTCCTCATATATGACCTCAATGTTTTCATTCTCGGTCAGTTTGTCGGTAATATATTTTGCAAAGCCCTCACGGTCAACGGCAAGCGCGCCGCCTGCGGCAACTCGGTTAGCGTCCGCACTTTCCATGATGAGGGAACCCATCTTGCGCATTTCTGCCTTTAAAAGTCCGACAGCGTTCGTCAGCTCGTCACTGCGCAGTGAGTTTGAGCAGACAAGCTCCGCAAAATAGGGAGATTTATGAGCAGGGCTCATTTTATTGGGCTTCATCTCATAAAGCTTTACTTTTATTCCTCTCTTCGCGAGCTGCCATGCGCATTCGCTTCCGGCAAGTCCCGCTCCGAGAACTGTTACTTCTCTCATTGGCTTATGCCCTTATTCTTCCTTTGATTTTTTGCTTGCTTTCTTGGTACCTGTCTTCTTTGCTGCGGCCTTTTTCTTATAGCCGCGCTTTTCCTCAGGAACAAAGGCGCTGCACTCTTCGTTTATGCAGAAGCCCTTTTTCTGACCCTTACCGCTGGGTTTGAATATTGTCTTGCCGCAGCTGGGGCAGAAGTCCTTTGTGGGAACATACCATGTCATAAATCCGCAGTCGGCACCGCGTTCGCATGCGTAGTAGGTGTAGCCCTTTTTGGAGGTGCGCTTGAGGATACGGCTGCCGCACTTGGGACATTTGCCGGGCATCTCAATTACAAGGGGTTTGGTGAAGCTGCACTCGGGATAACCGGGACATGCAAGGAAACGTCCGAAGCGACCTGACTTAACTACCATCTGCTTGCCGCAGACATCGCAGTACTCATCGCTGAGCTCATCGGGAACTTTGATTCTTGTGCCTTCAAGGGCTTTTTCGGCATCTTCAAGCTCCTTGCTGAAGCCGCCGTAGAACTCGCCTAAAAGGTCCTTCCACGGCATTTCGCCGGATTCAACGTTATCAAGACCTGATTCCATCTGATTTGTGAATTTAAGGTCAACAATATCGGGGAAACGCTCTTTCATAAGATCGGTAACTACAACACCCAGATTTGTGGGCTTGAGATACTTGCCGTCCTTGACAACATATTCGTGTGAAGTGATTGTTGAAATGGTGGGTGCATAGGTTGAAGGTCTGCCTATTCCCTTTTCCTCCATTGCGCGGATAAGAGTTGCCTCGGTATAGCGTGCGGGAGGCTGGGTGAACTGCTGTTCGGGCAACATCTTTTCAAGATATACGCGCTCACCAGCATTCAGTTCGGGAAGCTTGCTGCGAAGCTCATCGGATTCCTCGTCCTTGCCCTCTTCATAAACTGCGGTATAGCCGGGGAACTTGAGTTCGGAATAGTTTGCGCGGAAAACATAGTCGTTGGAATCAACATCAACGACAACATTATCATAAACGGAGTTTGCCATCTGGCAGGCGGTGAAGCGTCCCCAGATAAGGCGGTAAAGGCGGTACTGCTCGGGAGTCAGATCCTTGCGGACTGCCTCGGGGGTTAGCTCTATATTGGTCGGGCGGATAGCCTCGTGAGCGTCCTGTGCGCCGGATTTGGTCTTATAAACACGGAATGAGCCGTGGTAATATTCCTTACCGTAGCGATTTATGATAAAGTCCTTTGCGGCCATAAGGGCAACATCGGAAAGACGCAGTGAGTCGGTACGCATATAGGTTATAAGACCGACGGTACCGTAGCCTTCTATATCAACGCCTTCATAGAGCTGCTGGGCAATGGACATTGTGCGGCGGGGAGTCATGCCAAGACGACGGGATGCTTCCTGCTGCAGAGTGGAGGTAATAAACGGAGGTGAGGGGCTGCGATGCTTTTCGCCGCGCTTTACATTCTTTATTACAAAAGGCTTATCCTCAGTTGCGGATATGACCTCGTTGACCTCTTCCTCCGAATGAAGCTCCAGCTTTTTATCGCCCTTGCCGTGGAAACGGGCGGTAAAGCTTGTATCCTTTTCGCCGCAATCCAGCACAGCGTCAAGAAGCCAATACTCCTCGCGGACGAAGTTATTTATCTCTTCTTCTCTGTCGCAGACTATTCTGGTTGCAACAGACTGAACACGGCCTGCGGAAAGGCCGCGCTTTATTTTCTTCCAGAGCAGCGGAGAAAGCTTGTAACCGACAAGGCGGTCAAGCAGTCTTCTTGCCTGCTGTGCATCGACAAGGTCAAGGTCGATATCGCGGGGATTCTCAATACTCTCCTGAACGACCTTTTTGGTAATCTCATTAAAGGTTACACGTTTTGCCTTATCGTCATCAAGCTTTAAAAGCTCCTTAAGATGCCATGAAATTGCCTCGCCCTCACGGTCCGGGTCGGTTGCGAGGTAGACCATTTTGGCGCCCTTGCTCTGCTTTTTCAGCTCGTCAATAACGTCCTTATGATCCTTGACGGGGATATACTTAGGCTCGAAATTATTCTCGATGTCAATACCGAGTGTGCTCTTGGGCAGATCACGCAGGTGGCCCATTGAGGCAACCACCTTATAATCCTTACCCAGATACTTTTCTATTGTCCTGGCTTTGGCGGGAGATTCGACTATAACAAGATTCTTTTTAGCTGCGGGCATATGAACTTGTCCTCTCTTTACTTATTGCTTTTTACATTTAATGTGAAGCGCTTGCCTTTTTCCTGAGTTACAATACCCTTCAGCTGGAGCATTGTCAGCTCCGCAAGTACCCTTGCGGGTGAAAAACCGCTGCGCTCTATAATATCATCTACGTGCATGGAAGGCGTTTCCATTACAGAAACAATCTTGATCTGGTTTTCGTTCAGCTTTTCCAAAACTGTCTGCAAGTCAATATAAGCCGTGCTCTCCCGCTTGTCAATGACTTTTTTTGTCGTGTTTTCGGGTTTTTCTGTCTTTCGGCTGTCTTCATCGGGATAGATTGCGGGCATATCCGCTTTCGATGACGGCATTGAAATATTCCCCGTACGGGAGATTTTTGCGGGATACAGGGCTTCAAATTCGCACATTACATCCCAGCCGTCCGTTACGGGCTTGGCCCCCTCTTTCAGGAGTCCGTTTGTGCCTACGCAATTAGCGGAATCCGCATTTCCCGGGACAGCAAAGATTTCCTTGCCCTGATCGGCGGCCTCATTTGCGAAAAGCCGCGTTCCGCTTTTTTCCGGAGCTTCAACCACAACCACGCCGACAGACAGTCCTGCGGCTATGCGGTTTCTCGCACGGAAGAACGCGTTATTGGGTTTCGTTCCCGGCGGATACTCGCTTATAAGCGCACCCGCCTGTGCAACATCCTCGGCAAGTCTGCCCTTCTCTTTTTCATGGGGCACACCGAGAACACCTATCACTCTGCCGCCTGCCATGAGCGCACCCTCGGCACCTGCGGCATCGATTCCGGCTGTGAGTCCCGAAACGACAACACCGCCGCATTTGGCTATCTCATAGCCCATTTTACGGCCCATCTTAAGTCCGTAGGGGCTCGCCTTTCGCGTTCCGATTACGGCAACTGCCGCCTCATCATCAACTGCCGGCAGAGTTCCTTTTACATATATTATTGACGGCGGCGAATAAATATTTTTAAGTCTGTCCGGGAAAAGAGCATCCTGACAGCTTATTATGCTTATTCCCTGACTGTCACATTCATCTATTATATGCAGCGCCGAGTCAAGGTCACGAAGTTCAAGTGTATCCAAGCCGTCAATTCTGTCACCAAGGAGCTTTTTATACTCACCTTGGGGAGCAAAATACATTTCCTCGGGACTTCCGTAATGCTCTAAAAGCGCGGCCTTTGCTTTGGGCGGCACATTTGCCGCCGTCGACAGCCACAGCCAATATTTAATTGCTGACATAAGGCACGCCCTCTTTTCCTTTTACTTTGACATCTCCCACATAAAAACGGAGGCCGCAACGGCCGCATTCAGGGATTCGGAATCGGGATTCATGGGAATGATGAGTTCACCGTCGCACACGGCAAGAAGCTCATCGCTCAGGCCTCTGCCCTCGCTTCCTATTGCAACCGCACAGCGCTTAAGGCTTATCTCACGCATATCCCTTGCTTTGTCGCTGAGCGCAGCGCCATATAGCTGCAGCTCACACTTATTCAGAAAAGCTCTCAATTCCTCGATATTCATCTCCAGTACTCGCTGGCGGAATATTGCCCCCATGCTTGCCCGAACGGTTTTCGGGTTATACAAATCTGCGCATGCGCCAACGAGAATAACCGCGTCAATATTAAAAGCATTCGCCGTTCTTATTACCGTTCCCACGTTGCCCGGGTTCTGAAGATTTTCAAGAACAATTACACGCTCAGGCTTTTCATCGCAGCCTGACTTAGCCATTTTAACAGAAAAAACGGGGCCGGGGCTTGACTTAAGCGGCGAGGCATATTCAAAAAGGTCAGCCGGGGCCGTATACTGCTTCACTTCATCGGGAAGCGCTATATCGCCTGCGTGTTCCTTCCACAGCACATATTTAATCTCAGCGCCGAAAGACAGTGCCTCACGCAGGGTCTTTTCTCCGTCGCATATGAATTCTCCGCATTCGCGGCGATAGGCAGAGTCGGACGCAATTGAGCGAAAATGACTTATTATTCTGTTTTTTCTCGATGTTATATTTTCCATAGCTTAATACTCTATATCATCCAATCTGCCTTTGTCAAGAAAAATATACATTATAAAAAAGAAATCACCACCCGTAAGGGTGGTGATTAGGATTTCAGATTTCAATCAGTTCGTATTCTCTGCTGCCGAAGCCGAGCTCGGCTGCCGCTTCGATTGTATGAACTCCGTTGCGGGATTCAACACGCTCTAAAAAATGCTTCTGACCGGGGTCATCAGTTGCGGCATAGACGAGGTCTATGCAGGCCTGATCAATTGCAATGGGGTCAAGGGATGCAAGAATGCCGATATCCTTAATGCAGGGATCTTCTGCTACTGCGCAGCAGTCGCAGTCAACAGACATGTTCTTCATAACATTTACGAAAACCATATTGCCCTTAAAGAATTCAACAACGGATTTTGCCGCATCTGCCATGGATTCAAGGAACTTATTCTGCTCTGCAACATTCTCCCAAAGCACCTTCTGGTCATCAACTGCACCTGCAGAATGGATATAGGATTTGCCGGCAGAGGATGCGCAGCCGATGGAAAGCTGCTTGAGCGCGCCGCCGTAGCCGCCCATGGGGTGACCCTTGAAGTGCGAGAGAACCAGCATGGAATCGTAAAATCTCATATGCTTGCCTACATAGTTTTTCTTGATTGCCTTGCCGTCGGGAATATCCAGCTCCTCGTCAGGGCCTTCCTCATCCATGAGGTCTACCTTAAAGTACTTGTTCCAGCCATGGTACTCGATAAGCTTCTTATGCTTGTCCGTATAGTTTCTCTCGCCGTCATATGCGGTATTGCATTCAACAACAGTGCCGCCCACATGCTCGATCATAGGTTTCCAGAATTCGGGACGCAGGAAGTTCTGGTTTCCCTTTTCGCCTGAATGGAGCTTTACCGCAACATTGCCCGCAAGCTCTTTACCTGTCAGCTTATAAAGCTCCAGCACCTTTTCAGGGCTGATTTCTCTTGAAAAATACACCTTTGCTTTCATCTCAGTACTCCTTTTTATTTAAATATTATAACTCATTTCATGCCATTCTTCTCCACCCCATGTGGAATTGGCAATACCCTTATCGGAAAATCCGAATTTCAAATACATATCCACTTTGGATTCAAGGCAGGTAAGAAACAGTGTTTCTCTCCCCTTTTCTCTTTCCCTGCGGATATACTCATTCACAATCGCCCTTGCAAGACCTTGTCCGCGGTGTTCGGGAAGTACGTCAAGACCGAGGAGCATTATGTTTTTTCCCTCCGGGGCATGCAGGGAGATATCGGTGAAGAACTCATCGCGGAAAGCCTGCTCATTGGTCGCCACGCCGTTTAAAAAGCCTGCGATTTTTCCGCTTTCCTTTTCTATCGCAACGAGAAACAGCTCCGGTGCCGCATCAATGCGCTCGAGTATTCTCTCCCGCGTGCAGGCTTCATGTGGTGGAAAGCATATCTGCTCAATGAGCGCGGCTGTTTCGCCTTCGCATGGCTTTATGTCTCTGAATTCGTATTTCTGAAGAATATCCATAACTGCTTCCTTAAATGATTATAACCAAATTATAAAGTATTCCTCGCATTTCGGCAAGTAGTTTTATTTTTTGAATTATTAAAATTTGAAATGATGTTCATGCTTGCATTTCGTGTAAAATTATGAGATATTAATGAAGATTTCAAACAACTATAAATGGGGTACAGAAAATGAAAAATCTGAAACGCATATTATGTGTTCTTCTGGCTGTTCTGACGCTTGCAGGCTGCTGTGTCTGCTTTGCTGACAGCGGCAAGGACTACACTGGTTACAGAAAGTATGTTGCTTTAGGCGACAGCATTGCAAACGGCATCGGCGAGAACAATGTGGAGCACAAGTACATGTACCGCACTCCCGGCGCATATCCTGACCGCATTGCAAAAGAAACGAACTCAGAGCTGACTCAGCTTGCATGCGGCGGCATGAGGACGGTTGAGCTTCGCGCATGTCTTGAGGACGACTATGTAATGCCCGACGAGCTTGCAAACAACTTCAGCAAGAGCAAGGTTGACGAAATACGCGGACTTTATGCTCCCGCAATAGCCGAAGCAGACCTGATAACGCTGAACATCGGCTCAAACGACGTTCTTACATACGCCATGCTCAGAGCGAAGGAGGCTATCGCCAAGCTCGATAAGACTGCTGCGATTTCTATTTCATCTGAGGAAGCAAGCGGTGATTACTCAGCGGCTTTTGCGCAGCTTCTTGAAACCGCTGCCTCTCTCGGCAAATACACAAGCGTTGTTCAGGCTGTTATTGAAGGTATTTATGACGGCTACACCCATTTCTGCGACAACTGGGATGCCATAATCGGCGATATTTATGCGCTCAACCCCAATGTCACACTCATGGTCGCCGGCTTCTACAATCCCTTCCCCGAGCTTAAAATATCCGACGACTCCACTCTCGCACTGGGAAAAGCAGCCGACGGCATCATGGAAATGCTCAATGCAAAGATAAAGAGCGGTTCCCCTTATTCGGACAAATACATCTATGTCGACATCATGGGCGTTGAAAGCATGGCAACAAAGTTCGGCGATTCTCTCACCGACGAAGGCTTCTTCAAAGCTCTTGAGCTTGATGTACATCCCTCCAATGAAGGTCAGGCAGACATTGCAAAGCGCTTCATTTCTCTTCTGCCCGAAAAGAGCGGCGCACCCTTTACCGACATTGCACAGAAAACGCTCAACTTCAGAGACGCTATTGACTGGGCATATCAGAATGGCATAACAAAGGGCAAGACAGCAGACAAGTTCGGTCCCGATGATACCTGCACCAGAGGACAGATTGTCACTATGCTCTGGCGCGCAGCAGGCGCTCCCTCTTCATCAAAAGCATGCAGCTTCAAGGATGTTAATGCAGGAAGCTATTGCTACAAGGCAATCTGCTGGGCAATAGAAAAAGGAATCGCAAAGGGCTTCAGCCGCACCCAGTTCTGTCCTGAAAAGACCTGCACCAGAGGTCAGATTGTAACATTCCTGTACAGATACGCAGGTTCTCCCTCAGGGGCAAGCGCAAAATTCTCCGACGTTGCGGCAAACAGCTATTGCCACGATGCGGTTTCATGGGCAGTCGAGAATGGTGTTACCAAGGGTTTTGACAGCAAGCATTTCGTACCCGATGGCTTCTGCACACGCGCTCAGGCGGTCACCTTCCTTTACAGATATATGGCATAATATAAATGCCGGGGAAAATTTCCCCGGCATTTTTAATGTTTTACAGAAATTTAATTGTCTTTTAACAGGTTGCTCAGTATATAATATATGCAGGTATGATGCAAACAGATACTATTGTCTGACAAGAAATCATTATTTGTAAATAAGGAGAAGCTATGAAAAAGATCAGTATTGTTTTAGTTATCGCGCTTATAGCTCTTATGTGCCTCAGCGCATGCGGCATGGCAAACACCGCTACCCCCGAGAATACAGATGCAGTTGAAACTGAGCCCGCTGCAACCGACAACCTCCAGAAGGATGATCAGGAAGCAAAGCTCGACACAGCATACACCGTCGAGACAATAGGCGAAAAAGATACCAACGAAAACGGAGAAGTTATCGGTGACTGCCACTGCCAGAAGCTCGTATTCACAAATCCCAATGCGGCGCTCAAAGAGATCAACGAAGAGCTTGCGGAAGAATGCGACGATTTCTTCGACGAGGGCCTCGGCAAGCAGTATAGCGAATACTTCAGCGAAATACCAGACTCAATGAAGGCAGACCTTGTGTCTTATCCTTACATTGCGACTTACGATGTTGACAAGGTATTTATTGACGACAACTATGTCAGCATTTCATATGGCTGGGAATGGTATGCCGGCGGCGTTCACAATTACGGCGGTGAAGGCAAAAACTTTAATATAAAGACCGGCGAGGAAATCGATTTTGAAGATCTGTTTGCAAGCGAAGCTGATGCACGGACCGCTTTTTCCACCGCTGTTAATGCTTTGATCGATTCTGATCCCGACTCATTCTTCAGCGATGCCAAGGACACCGTAAGCAGCTATGATCTCGACAATGTAAGCTTCGTATTGAGCGAAGGCAAGATCACTGTCTTTATAAACCAGTATGACATTGCTCCCGGCGCAAGCGGCTCGTTCACTGTTGACATCGCACGATAATCTAAGTAAAAAAACTCTGCAACTCAAGTTGCAGAGTTTTTTATTTATACGCCTTTCATGGTAAGGCTTATTCGCTTTTTGTTAAGGTCAACGCCGAGGATCTTGACATTTACAACATCGCCGACCTTAAGCACCTCGGATGGGTGCTTTATATATTTATCGCATATCTGAGAGATATGCACCAGTCCGTCCTGATGAACGCCGATATCGACGAATGCACCGAAGTCAATTACATTACGGACTGTTCCCTTAAGCACCATTCCCTCTTTCAGGTCTTTCATATCCAGAACATCGGTGCGGAGCATGGGTGCAGGAAGCTCATCACGCATATCGCGTCCGGGCTTGCTGAGCTCCTTGACAATATCCTGAAGTGTGGGAACACCCACTTTCAGTTCCTTCGCGAGAGCTTCTATATCAAGCTTCATATTGCTTTTGCCGAAGTCTGCCGCGGACACTCCGCAGCGGCTGAGAAGCTCCTTCGCAACGGGATATGATTCAGGGTGAACGCCTGTGTTATCAAGGGGATTTTTGCTTCCGGGAACACGCAGAAAGCCTGCGCACTGCTCAAAAGCCTTGGGCCCGAGCTTGGGCACCTTCTTAAGCTCACTTCGGGATGAAAAGCTTCCGTTTTCTTCGCGGTAAGCAACGATATTTTTACTGACGGTTGCGGAAAGACCTGCTATGTGCGAGAGCAGTGAGGGAGATGCTGTATTCAGGTCTGCGCCCACACTATTGACACATTCCTCGACAACGCCGTCAAGAGCTTCTTCAAGCTGCTTCTGGGGCATATCATGCTGATACTGTCCCACGCCGATTGCCTTGGGCTCTATCTTGACAAGCTCGGCAAGGGGGTCCTGCAATCTACGGGCGATTGAAACAGCGCTTCTCAGGGTAAGGTCAAAATCGGGCATTTCCTGAGCCGCAAGCTTGGATGCGGAATAGACGGAAGCGCCCGCCTCACTGACTACCATGTACGCAACCTTCGCATTGGTTTCCTTTATGGTTTCGGCGGTGAACATCTCGGTTTCCTTGGATGCTGTACCGTTGCCGATTGCTATTATCTCGACGCCGTAGCGCTCAATCATGCTCTTAAGAGTCTGCTTTGAGCGTTTCTCCTGTGCTTCGCCGTGGGTGGGATAAATGACAGCGGTATCGAGCACCTTACCCGTTGCGTCAACCACGGCAAGCTTACAGCCCGTGCGGTAGCCGGGGTCGAGTCCGATTGCTACCTTGCCCTTTACGGGAGGCTGAAGAAGGAGCTGGCGCAGATTAACGCCGAAAAGCTTTATTGCCGCATCACAGGCGTTATCGGTGAGCTCAGAGCGGATTTCCCTCTCGATTGAGGGGAATATAAGGCGGCTGTATGAATCTTCGCATGCAGACTTCACCGCCTCGGCGCAGGGACTTGCGCCCTGAACATAGAGCTTATTGATTGCGTTCATGGGCAGGGCATCGTCGAGCTCAACATTGACCTTGAGAAAGCCCTCTTTCTCGCCGCGGTTTACGGCAAGGACTCTGTGGCCCGCAATTTTGGAAACGGGCTGAGAAAACTCATAGTACATATCGTAAACGCTGGGCTCGTCCTTTGCTGCGCTCGAGGAAAGCACTGCGTTTAAGAATACGATGTTGCGCACTCTTTTACGCACCTCGGCATTATCCGAAACGGTTTCGGCTATGATATCCTTAGCTCCCTGCAATGCGTCTTCGGCAGTTTCTACGCCCTTTTCCTCGTCAACATACTTTGCCGCCATTTCAAGGGGCACAAGATTTGACTTCTGACCGAGCAATATTTCGTCGGCAAGGGGCTGGAGTCCCTTTGCCTTTGCAACGGATGCGCGTGTCTTGCGCTTGGGACGGAAGGGGCGGTAAATATCCTCAACCTCGGCAAGAGTGCCTGCTTTATCGAGGGATGCGGAAATCTCCTCGGTCAGCTGTTCCTGCTGCTCGATGAGTTTTCTGACCTCTTCCCTGCGGGCATCAAGGTTTCTGAGATATGTCAGCTTATCGGAAATCTCACGGATTTTCTGGTCATCCATCGTGCCGTGCATTTCCTTGCGGTAGCGGGCGATGAAAGGAATTGTATTGCCTTCATCAAGAAGACTTATGATATTTTCAACGTATTCTTCTTTTACCGAAAAGGCATCGGCTATTACTTTTGCGTAGTTCATTTGATTCTCCTGAAATTAAAAATACCCATGAAGTATAGCACACTTTTCCCATTATGGCAAAAATCTCATTTTTTATTAGAAAATCAAGCGTTTCTTCTTGACATATTATAATAAAAATGATAGGTTAATCTCAAGACGTGAATTTCCGTTCACAAACAAGGAGGATTTTATTATGGCATACAACGGTTTCGCAATTGACGAATATCTGGATGCGGCAGAAGTTACCCGCAAGCTTGATGAGCTCAAGAAAAAGCCCATCTACTCCGTAAAGCCCGAAAAGCTCAAGGAGTACGAAGAGGAATACTTTGAAAAGAAGTGCGCCAAGAGCAAGGAAATGATTACCGAAGCAAAGAACTACATTCCCGGCGGCGTACAGCACAACCTCGCATTCAACCATCCCTTCCCCATTGTTATCACCAAGGCCGAGGGCAACAAGCTCTACGACATTGACGGTAACTGGTACTATGACCTCCTGCAGGCAGGCGGCCCCACCATTCTCGGTTCCAACGACCCCGTCGTTAAGGAAGCTGTTATCGATCTGCTTAACACCTGCGGCCCGTCCACCGGCCTTTTCCATGAATATGAATACAAGCTCGCAAAGAAAATCAGCGACTGCGTTCCCTCTGTTGATAAGTTCCGTATGCTCGGTTCAGGTACCGAGGCCTGCATGTGCGCGCTGCGCGTTGCACGTCTTAAGACCGGCAAGAAGAATGTCCTGAAAATGGGCGGTGCTTACCACGGCTGGTCCGACCAGATGGCATACGGTATGCGTATTCCCGGCACCAAGGGCCTCCAGAGCCCCGGCGTTCCCAACTTCGTATTCAAGCACACCGACGAGTTCTTCCCCAACGACCTTGAAGACCTCGAAAGAAAGCCCAAAAAGAACGAGCTTTGCGGCGGCACCGCTGCAGTTTACATCGAGCCCATCGGCCCCGAGAGCGGCACCCGCCCCGTTTCCAAGGAATTCGTTCAGGGCTGCCAGGAGCTTGCCCACAAGTACGGCGCACTGTTCATCTGTGATGAGGTCG